>NZ_JBFRFC010000025.1:0-39875 GCF_052114625.1 Stenotrophomonas sp. 2YAF26
GTCCGGTTGCGGGGGTGTCCGCGGCATGGATGCCGCGGCCAAGCCCCCAAGGGTGAGGGCGCTTTGCTTGCGAAGCACTGCTTCGCAAGCGCCCGAACGCACAGCCGCCAGCGGCTGGGCCGGTCTGGGGGTTTACGGTGTCCCCCGCAACCGGACCCACCCCGCCATCCCACCGATACCCCGCTTTTGACGTTGACGTTGACGTTGATTCGGCGGGTGCAGGGCGCAGCCCTGCATCAGACCCCAACCCTCACTTTTTCAGGAAGTTGTCCACCAGCAGATGCTTCACGTCGTCGATGCGACCACTCAGCACTGCCTTGGCCGCATACAACGCCGTGCCCGCCACCTGCTTGGCCTCGATCTGCGGCGGCATCACCAGCTCCGCGCGACTGGTGTGTACATCCAGCAGCGCCGGCCCACGCTGGGCCAGGAAATCCTGCACCGCTTCTTCCAGGTCCTCGCTGCGGGTCACCGTGCGGCCATGGAAGCCGATCACCTCGGCCAATCGGCCGAAATCCGGATTCTTCAGGTCGGTGTAGTTGTCCAGCAGCCCTTCCACCTTCTGCTCCAGCTCGACGAAATTCAGCGAGCCGTTGTTGAACACCACCACCTTGATCGGAAGATTCTCCTGCACCGCGGTCAGCAGGTCGCCCAGCAACATCGCCAACCCACCATCGCCGGACAACGAAATCACCTGCCGCCCCGGGAAGGCCTTCTGCAGACCCAGCGCCTGCGGCATCGCGTTGGCCATCGTGCCGTGCAGCAGGCTGGTCAGCGTGCGGCGCCGGCCGTTCACCCGGATGTGCCGCAGCACCCACACCATCGGCGAGCCACCATCCGCGGTGAACAGCGCATCGTCGGTGGCGTACTTCGACAGCAGCGCGGTCAGGTGCTGCGGATGGATCAGCTCGCCCTCACCCGGCTGCTCCTCCTGCTCGCGCTTCTTCAGCGCCTTGTCGCGGTGCTCGATGCATTCGTCCAGGAAACTGCTGTCTTCGCGCGGGGGCAGCATCGGCAGCAGCGCATCCAGCGTCGGTGCGATATCACCGACCACGCCCAGGTTCACCGGATGGCGGCGACCGAGGTGGCTGCCGTCGCGGTCGACCTGGATGATCGTGGCCTTGTCCGGATAGAACTGGCCCCAGGCGAAATCCGCGCCGAGCAGCAGCAGCGTGTCGCACTCCATCAACGTGTGGAACCCGGATTCGATGCCGAAGACTCCGGTCATGCCCATGTTGTACGGGTTGTCCGGTTCGACGAAGTCCTTCGCACGCGATGTGTGCGCCACCGGTGCCTGCAGGCGCCGCGCCAGTTCCAGCAGCTGCGCATGTGCCCCCTGGCAACCGGCGCCGGCATAGATGCCGATGCGCTTGCCCTGCCCCAGCAGTTCGGCGATGTGCTGCAGCTCGGCCTCGGAGGGGCGCAGCACCGGCTGGGTGTAATGCACCGAGAACGGCACATCGTGCTTCACTTCCGCTTCGCTGATGTCGGCCGGCAGGATCACCACCGCCACACCGCGGCGGCTGATCGCCGCCTGGCAGGCCAGCGCCACCACGCGCCGTGCCTGGGCCGGGCTGTGCACCTGCTCGCAGAACACGGTGCAGCTGCCGTACACCGCCTTGAAATCCACTTCCTGCGGGAACTCCATGCCCAGTTCGCTGGTGACCACCTGGCTGGCGATAAGCACCATCGGCGCGCGGTTGCGGTTGCTCTCGAAGATGCCGTTGATGAAGTGCAGACCGCCAGGACCGCACGAACCCGCGCAGGCGGTCAGCTGGCCGCTGATCAATGAATCGGCACCGGCCGCGAACGCCGCGACCTCTTCATGGCGGACATGCACCCACTCGATCTCACTGCGATGCAGTGCGTCGGTGACATGGTTCAGGGTGTCGCCGACGATGCCATAACAACGGCGGACGCCCGCCTGCTGCAGGGTATCGACGACGATCTCGGCAACGCGCTTGCTCATGGGACTACAGCCTTGCAAGGGGGAACCCCGAGGCTAGTCCCGGTGAAGTGATGCTGCCGTGGGCAAGAAGCTGATCGCCTTGTTGTGCAAACTCCCAGCAGCGCTGCCGTCAATCGTTGACGTTGATCCAGCCCTCGATCGCGCTCTGTTTCGGAGTGCGGTAACGCAGCTTCACCCAGCCGTCCTGCTCATCCAGCATCTCCACCTGATCGCCCTGTACCAGGTAGCGCTTGGTGCTTGATGCGCCGGGCCGGTCGAACAGGAACAGGCGCGCTGGCAGCACGGTGGCGTCCAGGCCCCGCAGCGGTGCACCGCTGGCGGGTGCACCCAATCCATCACCAATGGCGCTTTCCAGCACCTTGCCGGCGGGATCATAGGAGCGCCACACCGCCAGCGGGCCTTGGCTTTCGGTCTCTTCCAAGTGCAGCGCCTGGTTCAGCGTATCGCCCAGCATCAGCACGCTCTCACTGCGGTACAGATAGAGCTGCGGGCCGTTGAAGCGATACACGTCGGTGTACCACATCGGCCCACTGCGGCAGCTGGCAGTCAGCGTGCGCGTGGCAGCGTCCACGCTCAGCCCCATCAAGTCGCCGCAACTGTCCTTGCCGTGGGTTTCAGCCTTCAGCGCGCTGAACTCACCGCTGCCCACGTCGAAGCGGTAGACCGCAACGGCCTCATTGACCATGCCCACCGCCGCGCGCGCAACCAGCTCGGGACGCCCGTCGAAGTCGAGATCCTCTGCGCTCAGGCGCGAATGTCCCTCGGCGTCCGGCGCGCCAGGCAGGCGCTGCCGCTTCCCTGCCGGCTGCAGGAGCACGGCAAGCATGCCGTCCTCCTGTACCTCTACCGCCGCCTGCACGCCCGCTGCCGGCGAAAACCGCAGCGGGCCCCGGTCCTCGTCCTGCGCCTGTGCCGCCGGCGCCAACAGACCGGCCAGCATCACCGCCATCAGCACACCCCTGGGTGTCATCGTCATTCCCTGCAGCGCCACAGTGGCGCGTCGAGGTCAGAACGATACGTCAACTGCCTGCCGCGACCACAGTACCGACTGATGCCTGGTCTGCTGCTTCCACGCCAGACGGATCGCTTCGATGTCGGCGCGGCGCTGCGGGCTGTCCTCGTGCAGCACCACCAGCACCTTGGTGCGCAGGCGGTTCGGGGCAGCATCGCCACGGAACAGCCACTGGCCGTAGGCATCGAACACGGTCAGGCCGTCCGGGAAGCGCGGCGTCACTTCCTTGTCCAGGAACGCGCGCCACTGCGCATCGCTGATGGTGTCGGCCTGCGGGCGGTCACCGGCGCCCTGCTCTTCGCCCACGCCGAAATAAAGCTCGCTGCGCACCCAGCCGTGGCCGCTGGACGGACGCGCGGCGTCGCCCTGCAGGTCGGCGGTGGTGGCATAGGCGCTGGGCGCCTTGGAGGACAGGCTGGCGCAGCCACTGGTGGCCAGCAGCACGGCGAAGACAAGGCCAAGGTGTTTCATCGGGAATAGCACTCCGGGAAGGGAAAAAAGCACGACGAAGGGGCACGGAGGGTACACCTGCGCCTCGGTTGCGGCTGCAACCAATGCCTTCATGCCGGCAGGGCATGAAGTGATGCAATGGGAGCCGGGACTTGCATCGCACCGTCTCCTCACGCCAAGATAATATATCGCTTCATCCGGATGGATGTAAGTGAAACTATCTTCACCCCCTTCCCCACGTCGTTGCTGCTGGAGTCCGCATGTCCCCCCGCCTGTCCGCGTCGCCGCTCGGCCTCGCCATCGCGCTCGCCCTGTCCCCCGCCCTGGCTTCGGCCCAGAACGCCGCCACCAACCTGGACACGGTGATCGTCACCGGCACCCGCGCCGCCGACCGCACCGTGCTTGAATCCACGTCGCCGGTGGACGTGCTGACCGCCGAGGACATCCGCAAGGCCGGCGTGGTCAATGGCGAACTGGGCAGCGCCCTGCAGGCCCTGCTGCCCTCGTTCAACTTCCCGCGCCAGTCCAACTCCGGCGGCGCCGACCACGTGCGCGCCGCGCAGCTGCGCGGGCTGTCGCCGGACCAGGTGCTGGTGCTGATCAACGGCAAGCGCCGCCACCACACCGCGCTGGTCAACACCGACAGCAAGATCGGCAAGGGCACCACCCCGGTCGACTTCAACGCAATCCCGGTCAGCGCCATCAAGCGCATCGAAGTACTGCGCGATGGCGCCGGTGCGCTGTACGGCTCCGATGCGGTGGCCGGCGTGATCAACGTGATCCTCGACAACGGCGGCGACGGCGGCGAGATCGAAGCCAGCTACGGCGCCAACCACACCGACCTCAAGCCGATCGGCCGCACCCTCACCGACGGCCAGACGGGCAACCTCAGTGCCAAGATCGGCACCTCGCTGGGCGAAGACGGCGGCTTCCTGCGCGTCGGCCTGGAATACAAGAAGCGCAACGGCACCAACCGCGCCGGCTTCGACCAGATTCCGCCGTGGGACCAGACCGAGGCCAATCTTGCCCTGCAGGGCAAGCGCAACTACGTGCTCGGCGATGGCGCCAGCAAGGACATCAATCTGTGGCTGAACACCGAGATTCCGGTGGGCAAGACCGCGACGTTCTATGCGTTCGGTACCTTCAACCAGCGTGATACCGAAGGCGCGAACTACTTCCGCTATCCCGATGGCGATGCCAACTGGAAGGAGGTCTACCCCAATGGCTACCGGCCGATCTCCGAAGGCGAGAACCGCGATGTGCAGGCGGTGGCCGGTATCCGTGGGCAGTGGGGTGAATGGAGTTATGACGGCAGCCTGGATTACGGCCAGAACGACTTCACCTATCGTCTGCGCGATTCGCTGAATGCCTCGCTGGGCCCGACCAGCCCGACCCGCTTCAAGACCGCGGACTACGAGTACGCGCAGACCGTGGGCAACGTCGACCTGAGCCGCGTGTTCTCGCAGAGCGACAGCATCAGCCACACCCTGGGCCTGGGCGCCGAAGCCCGCCACGAGCGCTACCAGACCCGTCCAGGCGACCCGGCCAGCTACGCCGCCGGCCCGTACACCGATCGTCCGACCGGCTCGCAGGCAGGCGGTGGCCTGACTCCGCAGGACGCGGCGACCTTGTCGCGCGATGTGGCCAGCGTCTACGCCAGCCTGTCCAGCCAGTTCAGCGAAAAATTCTCCACCGACCTGGCCGCGCGCTACGAGCACAGCGATGACTTCGGCGGCGAACTGACCGGCAAGCTCGGACTGCGCTACGAGTTCACCCCGGCATTCGCCCTGCGCGGCGCGATCTCCAACAATTTCCGCGCACCGTCGCTGGCGCAGATCGGCTACGAATCCACCTCCACCGGTTACAACGCCGGCGGCCAGCTGGTGCAGGGCCGCCTGCTCTCGGTCAACAACCCCATCGCCCGTGGCCTGGGTGCGCAGGACCTGAAGCCGGAGAAGTCGCTGAACACCTCGCTCGGCTTCACCAGCCGCATCGGCGAGCACTTCGACCTGTCGCTGGACTTCTTCCAGATCGACATCGACGACCGCATCGCACTGTCCGAGAGCATCACCGGCGATGCGCTGACCGATTACGTGGCCACCAACTACGGCGTCGGCGGCCTGCAGAGTGCCAGCTTCTTCGTCAACGCCGCCGACACGCGCACCCGCGGCGCCGAGCTGGTGAGCAACTGGCGGCAGTCGCTGGGCGATGGCCAGCTGCTGTTGACCGGCACCTACGCCTACACCAAGACCACGCTGAAGAACGTGCTGGCCACACCGGCGCAGCTGCAGGCGCTGGACCCGGACTACGTGCTGTTCGGCATCGAAGAGACCAATACGCTGACCGACGCCACCCCGCGCACCCGTGGCAGTTTCTCAGCCGCTTGGAGCAACGACCACTGGTCGCTGAGCAGCCGGGTGAACCGCTACGGCAGCGCGACCCGCGTATTCAACTTCGGTGATGGCTACATTCCCCGCCAGACCTACCAGGCCGAGTGGCAGCTGGATGCGGAAGTGGAATACCGCATCACCCCGCAGTGGAGCGTGGCCATCGGTGGGCAGAACCTGACCGACAACTACCCGGATCGCTCCAACGAGGACATCCACTACTTCGGCAACCTGCCCTACGACGTGCTGTCGCCGATCGGCAGCAACGGTGCGTATTACTACGGTCGCGTGCGCTACACGTTCTGACCGAAAAACATGGTAGTGCCGGCCGCTGGCCGGCAACGCATGATCTTCGGACGCCACCTCCATTGCTGGACGACGCCTGCGCGTTGTTCCTCGATGTGGATGGCACCCTGATCGAATTCGCTGCACGCCCCGACGCCGTGCAGCTTCTCCCCGATGTGCGTGAAGCCATCGGCCGCATCAGCGATCGCCTGGAAGGTGCGGTGGCACTGGTCAGTGGTCGCCCGCTTGAACAGCTGGACCAGTTGTTCGCGCCGCTCAAGCTTCCCGCTGCGGGCCTGCATGGCCACGAACTGCGTGCGCAGGACGGGCACGTGATACGCGATGAGCATGGTGACGACACCGCCGACTGGCTGCATGCGCTTCATCAACAAGCCATGCGTTTCGCCCATGGCCACCCCGGCGTACTGGTCGAGAACAAGGGCGTCGGCCTGGCCCTGCACTGGCGTGGCGCGCCGCATGCAGCCAACGATGTGCGCGCCTTCGCCGACCGCCATGTTCGCGGCCGTGCCAGCTATCGCCTGCAGCCGGGCGACCATGTCGTCGAATTCGTCCCGGTGGCTACCAACAAAGGCCGAGCCGTACGTCGGCTGATGCAGTACCTGCCGTTCCGTGGTCGTCTGCCGGTGTTCCTCGGCGATGACCTGACCGATGAATTCGGCTTCGATGCGGCCAATGGCCTGCATGGCTGGAGCGTGCTGATCGGCGAACGTGAACCCAGCGCGGCGGTGTTCGCGCTGCCCGACATACGCAGCGTGCACGCCTGGCTGCGTGAGAATGCGTATTGACCCCGGCCCCCACGGCCGCAACCGAGATGTACCGCGTGATGACCCAACCCGATCTTGATCTGGGCGTGGTCGGCAACGGCAGCTTCGGCGCCCTTATCGACAAGCACGCCCGTGTTGTCTGGAGTTGCCTGCCGACCTTCGACGGCGACCCGACCTTCTGTGCACTGCTCAGCCCCAACCAGCAGACCGGCGGCGACTTCGCCATCGAGCTGGAGGATTTCGCCGGCAGCGAACAGGAATACCTCACCAATACCGCGATCCTGCGCACCGTGCTGCGCGATGCGCATGGCGGCGCGCTGGAAATCCTCGATTTCGCCCCGCGCTGGCGCCAGAACGACCGTTTCTACCGGCCGGTCAGCCTCATCCGCCAGGTGCGCCCGTTGTCCGGCAGCCCGCGCATCGTGATCCGCGCACGACCACTGGCCGACTGGGGCGCGCGCGTGCCCGAGTCCACCTGGGGCAGCAACCACGTGCGCTGGATCCTGCCCGAGCATGTGCTGCGCCTGACCACCGACGTGCCTGTGCGCTTCGTGCGTGATGGCCTGCCGTTCGTGCTCAACCATCCCATCCACCTGATACTGGGCGTGGATGAATCGCTCAACCGCTCCATCAGCGGCTACGTGCAGGAAGCGTTCCAGCGCACCCGCGACTACTGGCGCGAATGGGTGCGCTACCTGTCCATCCCGCTGGAATGGCAGGACGCGGTGATCCGCAGTGCGATCACCCTCAAACTCTGCCAGTACGAGGACAGCGGCGCGATCATCGCGGCAATGACCACCTCGATTCCGGAAGCGCCCGGCAGTGTCCGCAACTGGGATTACCGCTACTGCTGGCTGCGCGATGCCGCCTTCGTGGTGCGCGCGCTGAACCGTCTGGGCGCCACCCGCACGATGGAGCAATTCCTGGGCTACATCTTCAACCTGGCCACCACCGACGGCACGCTGCAGCCGCTGTACGGCATCGGCTTCGAAGCCAAGCTGGACGAGGACGAAGTACCCAGCCTGTCCGGCTACCGTGGCATGGGGCCGGTGCGGCGCGGCAACCTGGCCTGGGTACAGCGCCAGCACGATGTGTACGGCAGCGTGGTGCTGGCCTCCACCCAGCTGTTCTTCGACCGTCGCCTGCAGGATCCGGGTGACAGCCACACCTTCGCTCGGCTGGAACCGCTGGGTGAACAGGCTTTCGCACTGCACGACGTGCCCGACGCGGGCCTGTGGGAATTCCGCGGCCGCACCGAAGTGCATACCTACACCAGCGCGATGTGCTGGGCGGCGTGCGATCGCCTGTGCAAGATCGCCGTGCGCCTGAAGCGTGATGATCGCGCGCAGTACTGGCGCGAGCGTGCCGACACCATCCACGCACGCATCATTGAAAAAGCCTGGAGCGAAGAGCTCGGCCACTTCACCGATACCTTCGATGGCCATCGCCTGGATGCCTCGTTGCTGCTGCTGGCCGACATCGGCTTCATCGACGCCAACGACGCACGCTTCGTCGCCACCGTCGAGGCCATCGGCCGTGACCTCAAGCATGGCAACGCGCTGTATCGCTATATCGCGCCGGATGATTTCGGCGAACCGGAAACCAGCTTCACCATCTGCACGTTCTGGTACATCGATGCGCTCGCCGCCATCGGCCGCATGGATGAAGCCCGTGAGATGTTCGAAGCGCTGCTGCAGCAACGCAACCACCTGGGCCTGCTGTCGGAGGACCTGGCCTTCGACGGTGGTGAAGCCTGGGGCAACTTCCCGCAGACCTACTCGCATGTCGGCCTGATCACCGCGGCCATGCGCCTGTCGCGGTCCTGGCAGGAGGCCTCGTGAGTCGTCTTGTCATTGTTTCAAACCGCGTTGCCGTCCCCGGCGAGAACCGCGCCGGTGGCCTCGCCGTGGGCCTGCTGGCGGCACTGAAGGAACGCGGCGGGCTGTGGTTCGGCTGGAGTGGCAAGAGCGTGCGCGAGGCCAGTGGCACGCTGCACGAACAACGTGACGGTGACATCCAGTACGTCACCATGGACCTGGCCAAGCGCGATGTGGATGGCTACTACAACGGCTTCGCCAATCGCACTTTGTGGCCACTGCTGCACTTCCGCCTGGACCTGGTCGACTACGACCGCGGCACCCGCGAGACCTACCACAGGGTCAATGCGCTGTTTGCCGACAAGCTGGCGCCGCTGCTGCGCGAAGACGACATCGTCTGGATCCACGATTACCATCTGATTCCGCTCGGCGCGATGTTGCGTGAGCGCGGCATCGGCTGCCGCATTGGTTTCTTCCTGCACATCCCGATGCCCTCGGCTGATCTGCTGCAGGCCATGCCTGACCATCTGCGGCTGTTCTCGGCGCTGTATGCCTACGACCTGGTCGGCTTCCAGACCCAGCGCGATGCCGATCGCTTCCAGACCTACCTGCGGCTGTTCGGCGGCGGTCGAGTGCTCGACAACGGCAACCTCGAAGCGCCCGGTGGACGTCATTTCCGTGCCGCGGCGTTCCCGATCGGCATCGACACCGGGCTGATCGCCCGCCAGGCCAGCACTGCCGCCAGCAAGGCGGCGGTGAAGAACCTGCGCAGCAGCCTGCGCGACCGCCAGCTTGCCATCGGCGTAGACCGCCTGGACTACTCCAAGGGCCTGCCCGAGCGTTTCCTCGGCTTCGAACGCTACCTGCAGCGCCATCCCGACCAGCGCGGCTCGCTGACCTACCTGCAGATCGCCCCGGTCTCGCGCGGCGATGTCACCGAGTACCGGCAACTGCGCAGCCAGTTGGAGCAGATTGCCGGCCACATCAACGGTGGCCACGCCGAGCCCGACTGGACGCCGCTGCGCTACGTCAACCAGAACTTCACCCACGCCACCCTGACCGGCTTCTACCGCGCCGCCGCTGTCGGCCTGGTCACCCCGTTGCGCGATGGCATGAACCTGGTCGCCAAGGAATACGTGGCTTCGCAGGACCCGGAAGATCCCGGCGTGCTGGTGCTGTCCCTGCTGGCCGGCGCCGCCGATGAACTGAAGCAGGCACTGCTGGTCAACCCGCACGATCTGGATGGTGTGGCCGATGCCATCGCCACCGCCGCAACGATGTCATTGCGCAGGCGCCAGGAACGCTGGCACGCGATGATGGAACACCTGCGTACGTACGACATCAACCACTGGCGCCGCAGCTACCTCGAGGCGCTGGAAGGCTGACTGGAAAGGGAACGCAGGGGATCAAGCCGTTTACGCCACAAACGACTTGATCCCCTCCGTCCCCGTTTTTCAATCGAGGAAGCGCGCGGCCTGTGCCGGCGTCGGCAGGAAGCAGGCGTCATGGCGCCCGAACCAGCGATAGCGGTTGCGTGCCAGCACGCGGTAGGCGCCATCGCGCCAGCGGCGTGGCAGCACGCGCAGTACGGCCGCCAGGCGCCAACCACCGCCCAGTGCCGCCAGCACGCGCAGGATCGCATCGGTATCGGTCCACGCGCCCTGCCCGTCCAACAGCAGGAACGAGGTCGGGTCGTCCGCGTCCAGGCCGTGCGCGCGCAACAGCGCGCTGCCCTGCGCGCCCTGCATCGCCGCGAAGCGAAAGCGTTCCTGCCGGTCGAACCGCAGCAGGAAACGCACCCAGCGACTGCACAACGCGCAGACGCCATCAAAGACGATCACGCCGCCAGGCTCTACACCCGCAGCGCGATCCCCGCGCATCAGTCCATCCACACCAGCGTCGCCATCCGGCCGGTGCGGCGGTCGCGACGGTGCGAGTACAGATCCGCATCGGCCATGGTCGAGACCGTGCCGCCGTGGATGTTGCCCAGCTCCATGCCCGCCGCCTGCAGGCGCTGTCGCGCCAGCGCGAACAGATCCACCTTCCAGTGACCGGGCCGGGTTGCCACGAAGGCCGCCGCAGCGGCCGCGTCGTGGCCGACGAAGGCGTGGTACACCTCTTCGCCGATCTCGTAGTCGGCTGGTCCCGCTGCCGGGCCCAGCCACGCGCGCAGCTGTGCCGGCGGCGTCTGCATGGCGGCCACGGTGGCCTCCAGCATGCCGTCGGCCAGGCCACGCCAACCGGCATGGGCGGCGCCCACCTCGCTGCCATCGACGGCGGCGAACACCACCGGCAGGCAGTCTGCGGTGAGGATCGCCAGCACCACGCCGGGTACCGACGTCACCGCGGCATCGGCCACCGGTTCGCTGGCCCCCTCCACCGGCGGCGTGCCGAAACGCAGCACGGTGCTGCTGTGCACCTGGCGCAGCCAATGCGGCGCCGACGGCAACGCCAGACCCTGCTGCAGCAACTGCCGGTTATGCTCGACGTTGGCCGGGGTGTCGCCGTCGGCCGCGTGCCGGTTGCCCAGGTTGAACTGGGCGAACGGCTCCGGCGAGACCCCCGCGCCGTGCCGGCGCGTGGTCAGTGCATGCACGCCCGGGGGCGCCGGCCAATCGGCCTGCAGCAGCGGCAGCGCGGTAGTCATTACCAGCGGTCCCGCTCGCGCTCGGCGAAGGCAGCGCTGTCTTCGCGCAGCACCTTCATCAGGTGCAGCATGTCGGCCGGCGCCGGCGCCGTGTTGCGCACCGGCTCACCACTGATCGGATGCACGAACTCCAGGGTCTCTGCATGCAGGGCCTGGCGCTTGAAGCCGCGCAGCGCGGCCACCAGCTCGTCGCTGGCACCCTTGGGCAGCTTCAGCGCACCGCCGTACAGCTGATCGCCCACGATCGGATGGCGCAGGTGCGCCATGTGCACGCGGATCTGGTGGGTACGCCCGGTTTCCAGGCGGCATTCCAGCGCGGTATGCGCACGGAAGCGCTCGCGCAGGCGGTAATGGGTCACCGCTTCCTTGCCATCCTCGCGCACGCCCATCTTCAGGCGGTCGCGCGGGTGGCGGTCGATCGGCGCATCTGCGGTACCACCGGCCACCAGCGCGCCCATCACCACGGCCAGGTACTGGCGGTGCACGTCACGGGCAGCCAGCTGCTCGACCAGCGCGGTCTGCGCTTCCAGCGTGCGGGCCACGACCATCACGCCGCTGGTGTCCTTGTCCAGGCGATGCACGATGCCCGCGCGCGGCAACACCGCCACCGACGGATCGCGGTACAGCAGCGCATTGACCAGAGTACCGCTGTGGTTGCCGGCACCGGGGTGCACGACCAGGCCGACCGGCTTGTTGATCACCAGCAGGTGCTCGTCCTCGAACAGCACGTCCAGCGGAATGTCTTCCGGCTCGGCGGTGGTCTGGGTTTCCAGCACCACCTGCAGGGTGACCACCTCGCCGCCGCGCAGCGCGTCGCGCGGGCGTGCCTGCGCGCCGTCCAGCAGGACGTCGCCAGCCTTGATCCACTCGGTCAGGCGGGAGCGGGAGTATTCGGGGAACAGCTCGGCCACGACCGCGTCGAAACGACGGCCGGCGGAGGTGTCGGGGACAATGGCCTGGCGGGCCGATTCGGAGGGTTGTTCAGACATGGCAGGGGGCATCTTTGAAATTTTGGGGTCCCGGCGAGCCGGTTTCAGTCGCTGGACAGGACACTAGGCTATCATCGACCCTTCGTATTCCAGCCGCGTCCCGCATTGACCCCATGATCCGACGCTCCGTCCTGCTCTCCGCGCCCGTCCGCCTGACCGCCCTCCTGCTGGTGCTGGTCATCGTCGCCACTGGCTGCAACCGCGGCACCAAGGGCGATCGCCCTGATGAAGGCACCCCGGTCGAACAGCTCTACGAAAAGAGCCACAAGCTGATGCAAGGCGGCAACTGGAGCGGCGCCGAAGCCAGCTTCCGTCGCCTGGTGGCACAGTATCCCTACGGCCCGTACACCGAGCAGGCGATGATCGAATCGGCCTACGCCCAGTACAAGGCCGGCAAGCACGATGACGCGGTGTCCAGCATCGACCGCTTCATCCGTACCTACCCGACCCACCGCAACATCGCGTACCTGTACTACCTGCGCGGCCTGGCCAATTCCAATCGCAATACGGTATTCCTGCGTCGCGTATGGTCCCTGGACGCAAGCCGCCGCGATCTGTCCACGCCGCACCAGGCGTATTCAGACTTCAACATCGTGGTCGACCGCTACCCCAACAGCCGCTATGCCGCCGATGCGCGTCAGCGGATGCTGGTACTGCGTGACGTATTCGCCCAGCACGAGCTCGACAACGCGCTCTACTACATGCGCCGTGGCGCCTGGGTCTCGGCCGCCGGCCGCGCCAACTACCTGCTGGAAACCTATCCGCAGAGCGCGTTCCAGAACGACGCTGTTGCGGTTCTGGCCGACTCCTACACCCACCTGGGCAACAAGACCCTGGCCGACGACGCCCGCCGCGTCCTGCAGCTGAACCAGCCGGACCACCCGTGGCTGGAAGGCAAGTGGCCGAAGTATCCGTGGATGATCCGTAAGCTGAACCCGTTTGCCGGCGAGAAGTCCGCCGCCACCGGCCAGCGCAACGCGCGACTGGAAAAGAAGTAAGAAAGAGGCCCCGCAAGGGGCCTTTTTTTTCGTGGCGTCATCGCTAGGAATTCTCCGAATCCGCGATCGCTGCGACGTCCGTCCCAGTCAGCGCGAAGGGACAGCTTCCAGACTGCGGCGCAAAGGCCATCCCGGCCTGCATGGAGCGCCACATGTCCTCATCGTCCCAGCGGTTCCGACCCCGCCCGACCCTGCTGGTCACTGCCCTGCTCGCGCTGGCCGCCAGTCCCCTTGTCGCGATGGCGGCGGAGCCGGGCGACCTGCTCTCGGCCGCGCCCTACCGCGCCAGCTGGGTGCCCTCCAAGGCCGCCCAGGCCTACAAGCTGGCCTACCGCACCCCCGATCATCACGGACGCCTGGCCGAGGCGACCGGGCTGGTCTACCTGCCCGCCGGGCCTGCGCCGGCAGGTGGCTGGCCGGTCGTATCCTGGGCCCACGGCACCCAGGGCATCGCCGACCACTGCGCCCCTTCGGTGTCCGGCCCCTACCAGCCCGAGCCCGATGGCCGCTTTCTCGACCAGTTCCTGGATCAGGGCTATGCAGTGTTCGCCGCCGATTACCAGGGGCTGGGCAGCCCGGGCGACCACGCCTACCTGCACGTGCGCACCGCCGCGCGCAACGCCATCGATCTGGTGAAGGCGGGCCACCGGTTCCTGGGCAGCGCCACGCTGTCGCCGCGCTGGGTATCGGTGGGCCACTCGCAGGGTGGCGCCGCCGCGCTCACTGCTGGTCATCTGGCGCCATCCTATGGTGGGACGTCGCTGCAGTACCAGGGCAGCTTCACCACCGGCACGCCCACCGCCGTGGAGGTGACCGGCCTGGTGATGAAGCCGGACAACCGTACGCCGAATCCGGGCGCGCTCAATGCCTACCATGCCTACCTGCTCGATGGCCTGCTGCAGGTGGAGCCACGCATCGCGCAGGTGCTCAGCGCTGAGGGCCACGCACGCGTCGCATTGGCGCGCCAGCAGTGCCTGGGCCCGCTGGCTGTCACCCTGGAGGGCGCCAACACAGGAGAGATGTTCAACGCGCCGTTGAGCTCGGTACCGGGCATCTGGACATTGCTGCATGACTATCTGGGCGTGCCACGCCGGGGCTTCAGCCAGCCGCTGATGCTGGGCCACGGCAGCCAGGACCGCGACGTGCCCTATCTGACCACCCTGCTGTATGCCGCCGGCTTGGCCGTGCGCGGCGAACCGGTGGCCTTCCGACGCTACCCGGTCGACCATCGCGGCACCCTGGACGCAGCAGCGGCCGATGCCCTGGCATTCGTGCGCGCGCGGCTGGGGGACAGCCATTTTGACGACGCCGCCGAAACCGCCGGCCTGGAGCAACTGCTCAACGAAGCCCAGTAGATCCACGCCATGCGTGGATGGGCGGTACACCCGGTTGCCGGCCAGCGGCCGGCACTACCGATGGATCCATCGAACATTGGTAGCGCCGGGCCATGCCCGGCGACCGGTCCTCAGCTCTTGTAGCCGTTGCTGATCGGATAGCGGCGCTCACGCCCGAACGCGCGTCGCGAGACCTTCGGGCCCGGCGCGGCCTGGTGGCGCTTCCACTCGCTGATCCGCACCAGCCGCAGCACACGGTCCACCACCGCCGCGTCATAGCCTGCGGCGACGATCTCCGTGCGCGACTGCTCCTGGTCGATGTAGCGGTACAGGATGCCGTCCAGCACGTCGTAGGCCGGCAGCGAATCCTGGTCGGTCTGGTTTTCGCGCAGTTCGGCCGAAGGCGGGCGGCTGATCACCGCCGGCGGGATCACCGGCGCACCGCCAACGGTGTTGCGCCACTTGGACAGGCCGAACACCTCGGTCTTGTACAGGTCCTTCAGCGGCGCATAGCCGCCACACATGTCGCCATAGATGGTGGCGTAACCGACCGCGTACTCGCTCTTGTTGCCGGTAGTCAGCAACAGGCCACCGAACTTGTTGGCCAGCGCCATCAGGATCACGCCACGGCTGCGCGACTGCAGGTTCTCCTCGGTCACATCCGGCGTGGTGCCCTCGAACATCGGTGCCAGCGCCTGCATCAGGCCCTGGAACGCCGGCTCGATGGAAACGGCTTCCAGCTTAACGCCCAGCGCCTCGCACTGCTCGGCGGCCAGGTCGTTGGACATGCCGGCGGTATAGCGCGACGGCAGGCGCACCGCAGTGACGTTCTCGGCGCCCAGCGCATCGACCGCCATGGCCAGCACGATCGCCGAGTCGATGCCACCGGACAGACCCAGCCACACCTTCTTGAAACCGTTCTTGCTGCAGTAGTCCTGGATGCCGCGGGTGACCGCGCGCCAGGCCAGCGCATCCATGCTCTCGTCACCATCGTCCATCCATACCTGCGGCAGGAAGCTACGGGTAGCGCCGTCGTAGTCCACCACCAGCCACTGGTCGACGAAGGCCGCCGCGGCCGGGTGCACCGTGCCATCGCCATCGGCCACCACCGATGCACCATCGAACACCAGCGCGTCCTGGCCGCCCACCACATTGAGGTAGGCGATGGCCGCACCGCTTTCGCGGGTTCGTGCGGCCAGCACAGCGTCACGCTGGGCATGCTTGCCGCGCTCGTACGGGGAGGCATTGGGCACCACCACCAGCTGCGCGCCGGCACGCACCGTATCGGCCAGCGGCTCGGCGAACCACAGGTCCTCGCAGATCAGCAGGCCGACCGGGATGCCGTCAACCTCGAACACGCAGCTGCCACCGTCGGGGTCGACATCGAAGTAGCGGCGCTCGTCGAACACGGCGTAATTGGGCAGCTCGCGCTTGCGATAGGTCTGCTCCACCAGGCCATCGCGCAGCACGCTGGCCGCGTTGTAGACCACCGCGCCGGCCGCCTGTGGCCAACCGACCACGGCGGTGATGCCACGGCACGCAGCTGCAATGCGGGTCATCGCCTGCTCGCACTCGTACAGGAAGCCCGGGCGCAGCAGCAGGTCCTCCGGCGGATAGCCGCTGACCGCCAGTTCGGGGAACATCACCAGCCCGGCGCCGTACTCGTCGCGCGCCTGGCCGATCATCTCGATGATGCGCTCGGTGTTGCCGGCGACATCGCCAACCGGGAAGTCGAACTGCGCCATCGCGATGCGGATCGAAGCCATGAGGGTCCAGCCTGTGGTTGCAATACGCACATTGTAGATCCACGCCATGCGTGGATGGAGCGCACCTGGGTGTGTGCCACAGTAGTTCCACGCCATGCGTGGATGCGGTTCAGCGGGTCGCCGATACCCGGACGCAGAAAGGCCGCCCGGAGGCGGCCCTTCTGTTTCAGACAGCCGGCCAGCGGCCGGCTTTACAAACACGTAGCCGCTGCGCGGCTGCGGTCTTATTTCACCAGCTTGGCGATGGCAGCGCCCAGGTCGCCCGGCGAACGCACGGTGACGACGCCAGCAGCTTCCATGGCAGCAAACTTGCCTTCGGCAGTGCCCTTGCCGCCCGATGCGATCGCACCGGCGTGGCCCATGCGCTTGCCAGCCGGAGCCGAAGCACCCGCGATGAAACCGACGACCGGCTTCTTCACGTGGTTCTTGATGTACTCGGCACCGGCTTCTTCAGCGTCGCCGCCGATTTCGCCGACCATGATGATGCCTTCGGTCTGCGGGTCTTCGTTGAACAGCTTCAGGCAGTCGACGAAGTTCAGGCCGTTGATCGGGTCACCACCGATGCCGATGCAGGTGGACTGGCCCAGGCCGACTTCGGTGGTCTGCTTGACCGCTTCATAGGTCAGGGTGCCCGAACGCGACACGATGCCGATCTTGCCCGGCTTGTGGATGTGGCCCGGCATGATGCCGATCTTGCACTCACCCGGGGTGATGACGCCCGGGCAGTTCGGCCCGATCAGCACGGTGTCCGGATGCGAACGGGTCAGCACGTTCTTGACGCGCAGCATGTCCAGCACCGGGATGCCTTCGGTGATGCAGACGATGACCTTGATGCCGGCAGCAGCAGCTTCCAGGATCGCGTCAGCCGCGTACGGCGGCGGCACGTAGATGACCGAAGCGTTGGCGCCGGTGCTCTGCACGGCGTCGGCAACGGTGTTGAAGACCGGCAGGTCGATATGGGTGGTGCCACCCTTGCCCGGGGTCACGCCGCCAACAACCTGGGTGCCGTACTCGATCATCTGAGTGGCGTGGAAGGTGCCCTGCTGGCCGGTGAAGCCCTGCACGATCACCTTGGTGTTCTTATTGATCAAAACTGACATTGGATTTCCTTCGGTGTCGGATCAGGCGGCGTTCTTGACAGCTTCGACGACCTTCTTGGCACCGTCGTTGATGTTGTCGGCCGGGATGATGGCCATGCCGCTGTCACGCAGCAGCTGCTTGCCTTCTTCCACGTTGGTGCCTTCCAGACGCACCACGACCGGAACCTTGACGCCCACTTCCTTCACGGCGGCGATGATGCCTTCGGCAATCATGTCGCAGCGGACGATGCCGCCGAAGATGTTGACGAAGATGCCTTCGACCTTGTCCGAGGACAGGATCAGCTTGAACGCTTCGATGACGCGCTGCTTGTTGGCACCGCCGCCCACGTCCAGGAAGTTCGCCGGCTCGCCGCCGTTGAGCTTGATGACGTCCATGGTGGCCATGGCCAGGCCTGCGCCGTTGACCATGCAACCGATGTTGCCGTCCATGGTGACGTAGTTGATGTCCAGCTCCGAAGCGATCACTTCGGTCGGATCTTCCTGGGTCTTGTCGCGCATGGCGACCAGGGCCTTCTGGCGGAACGCGGCGTTGTCGTCGCTGTCGAACTTGCCGTCCAGCGCGTACAGGTTGCCGTCGTCCAGGATGGCCAGCGGGTTGATTTCAACCAGCGCCAGGTCCTTTTCGTTGAACAGGCGGTACAGGTTCACCATGATGTTGGCGAACTGGCCGGCCTGCTTGGCGGTCAGGCCCAGCTTGAAGCCGAAATCACGGCCGTGGTAACCCTGCACGCCTTCGACGAAGTCGACGTTCAGCGAGTGGATCAGCTCCGGGGTTTCAGCGGCGACCTGCTCGATCTCCACGCCGCCTTCCGAAGAGGCGATGTAGGTGATGGTCTTGGTGCCACGGTCAACCAGCACCGACAGGTACAGTTCCTTGACGATCTCGCCAGCGGTGGTCACCAGCACCAGGTTGACCGGCAGTTCAACGCCAGCGGTCTGGTAGGTGGCCATCTTGGTGCCGAGCATCTTGGCCGCAGCGGCCTTCACGTCGTCGGTGGTCTTGCAGAACTTGACGCCGCCAGCCTTGCCGCGGCCGCCAGCGTGGATCTGCGCCTTGACCATCCAGGGGCCCTGGCCCAGGGAGTTGGCAGCGGCAACAGCTTCGTCCGGGGTCGCAGCGACCTTGCCGGCCGGGACCGGGATGCCGTACTCGGCAAGCAGTTGTTTTGACTGGTATTCGTGGAAATTCATGCGTCACCGTGGGAATAGGAACGACCGCACGCAATTCCTCAGGGCCCCGGCGGGGCGCCGGCATGGACCGCGGCGGGCCCACTATTGTGGCCGAGCCGGCGCCGGGGCGCAAAGAAGTATGGATAAAAGGCCGCAACCGGCCAGATTTCCACGGGCATTCAGGCAGTTGCGGCACGGCACGGCTCGCCCCCCAAAGGCCGAGCCGGGTCGATTGCGCAGCCCAGCCCGGTACAGGCCCCCTATACTGGTCCCGTAAATTCGAGCCCACGGTGCCGGCAACCGGGCAGCGAGCACATCCGACGATCGGGGGACGTCGGGCAGGTTCGGCCCACCGCCGTCATGATCCAGTTCCAGGCAGCCAGAAGGGGAGTTCCGGCGTGTCACCCAGTGCTTCATTGATCGACCGCATCGAATCGATACCGCGGCGCGAGCTGTATTTCTTCGCCCTGTACCGGGTGCTGATCGCCTCGGTCATCGCCGCCCTGCTCTACAGCCCGTTGTCGGCCATGGTCGGCGAAGCCCACCACCCGCGCCTGGCCTATTCGGTCGGCGCCGCCTATCTGCTGCTGTCCCTGTTGTGGCTGGTGATCGGCCGCAACGAACGCTGGCTGCGGCAGATCGTGGTCGGCGGCGTTCTGCTGGACATCGTCGCCGCCAGCCTGCTGGCGCACGCCCTGCCCGGCGCCAGCGCCGGCATCTCGATGTCGCTGCTGTTCAACATCGCCGCCGCCGCCACCCTGCTGCCGCTCAGCTGGGGCCTGCTGCTGGCGCTGGCCGCCAGCGTCGCCACTGCTGCCGAATACCTGTGGAAGGTGCTGGAAGGCGGCGACCCCACCCGCACCCTGGCCGAACTGGCGATGTTCGCCACCAGCTACCTGGCGCTGGCTTTCATCAGCTACCAGGTCGGCAACCGTGCACGACGCAACCAGCAGCTGGCCAACCAGCGTGGCGACGAAGTGGCCAACCTGTTCCAGATCAACGAACTGATCATCCGCCGCATGCGTACCGGCGTGGTGGTGGTGGACGCCGACAACCGCATCACCCTGGCCAACGAAGCCGCCTCGATCCTGCTGGGCGACCGCGATGGCAACAGTGATTCCGGCCGCCTCGACCTGGCCAGTGTCGCCCCCGAACTTGCGCGGCGGCTGCAACGCTGGCGCAACGGCTGGGCACAGGATGAAATGCCGCTGCAGCTCAACCCCGACCAGCCGGAAGTGCAGCCACGCTTCGCCCGCCTGCTGGCCGGCAGCGACCTGGTGCTGGTGTTCCTGGACGACTCCAGCGTGGTCTCACGCCGCGCCGAATCACTCACTCTGTCGGCGATGGGGCGCTTCTCGGCCAGCCTCGCGCACGAGATCCGCAACCCGCTGGCGGCCATCAACTATGCCGTGCAGCTGCTGGAAGAAGGTACCGGCTTCAACGAAAGCGACCGTCGCCTGCTGCAGATCATCCACCAGCAGTGCCAGCGCACCAACGGCATCGTTGAAAGCGTGCTGGGCCTGGCCCGGCGCGAACGCGCCAACCCGGAAAACGTGGATCTGGCCGCCTTCGTGCGCCGCTTCGTACTGGAGTACAAGCAGGGGCAGACGCTGGAAACCGACAGCATCGAACCAATCATCAACGACACATCGGTGCCGGCCCAGGTCGACCCGCGCCACCTGTACCAGGTGCTGACCGTGCTGGTGCACAACGCACTGAAGTACGGCCGCATCGGCGAGCAGCCCGCGCGCGTGCGGTTGCGCGTGGCCCAGCACGAACGCAGTGCGGTGATAGATGTGATGGACCGTGGCCCCGGCATCCCTGAGACCGTCGCCGCTCAGCTGTTCCGCCCCTTCTTCACCACCTCCGAGCACGGCACCGGGCTGGGGCTGTACATCGCCCGTGAGCTGTGCCGGGCCAACCAGGCGCGACTGGATTACATCCCCGTCCCCGCCGGCGGCTCCTGCTTCCGCCTGGTTCTGCCCGGACCGCACACGCTGTTTCCGGACTGATTCCGCCCGTCAAACATTTGTCGCATACCACCCCCTCGGCTATCTTTCCCACCCATGAACGAAACCCGCAGCGCCCTCGTCGTCGACGATGAACGCGATATCCGCGAACTGCTGGTGTTGACCCTCGGCCGCATGGGCCTGCGCATCAGCACCGCCGCCAACCTCGCCGAAGCCCGCGAACTGCTGGCCAGCAATCCCTATGACCTGTGCATCACCGACATGCGCCTGCCCGACGGCAACGGCATCGAACTGGTCAGCGAGATCGCCCAGCACTACCCGCGCACGCCGGTGGCGATGATCACCGCCTTCGGCAGCATGGACCTGGCCGTGGAAGCACTGAAAGCCGGTGCCTTCGATTTCGTCAGCAAGCCGGTGGACATCACCGTGCTGCGCGGCCTGGTCAAGCATGCGCTGGAACTCAACAACAGCGAACGCCCCGTTGCCGGGCCTGCTGCCGAACAGGCCGCGCGCCTGCTTGGCGAATCGCCGGCCATGGACGTGCTACGCGCCACCATCAGCAAGGTCGCGCGCAGCCAGGCGCCGGTCTACATCCTGGGCGAATCCGGGGTGGGCAAGGAACTGGTCGCACGCACCATCCACGCGCAGGGCGCACGCGCCGCCGGGCCGTTCGTGCCGGTCAACTGTGGCGCCATCCCCACCGAATTGATGGAAAGCGAGTTCTTCGGCCACCGCAAGGGCAGCTTCACCGGCGCCCATGCCGACAAGCCGGGACTGTTCCAGGCCGCGCACGGCGGCACCCTGTTCCTGGATGAAGTGGCCGAGCTTCCGCTGCAGATGCAGGTGAAGCTGCTGCGTGCGATCCAGGAAAAATCGGTGCGCGCGGTTGGCGCCCCCAGCGAAGAACCGGTGGATGTGCGCATCCTCTCGGCCACCCACAGGGATCTGGCCGAGCTGGTCGAAGACGGGCGTTTCCGCCACGACCTCTACTACCGCATCAATGTGATCGAACTGCGCGTGCCGCCGCTGCGCGAACGCCGCCAGGACCTGCCCGCGCTTGCCGCGTCGATCCTGGCACGACTGGCCCGCAGCCATGGCCGCGCCACCCCGCTGCTGGCGCCTTCGGCGCTGGACGCATTGGCCCAGTACGGTTTCCCGGGCAACGTGCGCGAGCTGGAGAACATCCTCGAACGCGCACTGGCACTGGCCGAGGAAGACCGTATCGGCGCCGACGATCTGCGCCTGCCGCAGCATGCGCCTCGCTCACCCGGCAGCGCTGCACACGCCGAAGCGGTGGTGGATCTGCATCCGGGCAGTGCGGCCCTGCCCTCGTATATCGAGCAGCTCGAGCGCAGTGCCATCCAACGCGCGCTGGAAGAAAACCGCTGGAACAAGACCCGCACTGCTGCGCAGTTGGGCATCACCTTCCGTGCGCTGCGTTACAAGCTTAAGAAGCTGGGGATGGAATAAGGCTACCCCGTGGTAGTGCCGGCCGCTGGCCGGCAACCCCCTGCACCGCCCATCCACGCATGGCGTGGATCTACTGAAAACTGCCATCCACGCACGGCGTGGATCTACTGGGCGTTCTGCATCGAAATGGTAGTGCCGGCCGCTGGCCGGCAACCCCGTGCATCGCCCATCCACGCATGGCGTGGATCTACTGGTTGCCCCATCCACGCACGGCGTGGATCTACTGGGCGTTCTGCATCGAAATGGTAGTGCCGGCCCCTGGCCGGCAACCTCATGCACAGCGCATCCACGCATGGCGTGGATCTATGGCATCAATCCTTGGTGACGCGGTTGATCTCGGCCAGGCTGGTCACGCCCGCGGCCGCCTTCTTCAACGCCGACTGCCGCAGGTCATTCACACCGATCGCCTGCGCAGCCTCGGCAATCTGCAGCGCGTTGCCGCCCGCCAGCACGATGGTCGCGATCTCGTCGGTCATCGGCATCACCTGGTAGAGGCCGGTACGGCCCTTGTAGCCCTCGGTGCATTCGTCGCAGCCCACTGCCTCATACAGTTCGATGCCTGCATCCAGCTGCGCCTGGGTGAAGCCCTCGGCCAGCAGCGCATGCTCCGGCAGATTGGCCGGGCGCTTGCAGTTCGAACACAGGCGGCGCGCCAGACGCTGGGCGATCACCAGCGTCACCGAGCTGGTGATGTTGTACGGCGCGATGCCCATGTTCATCAGGCGCGCGATGGTCTGCGGCGCATCGTTGGTATGCAGCGTAGACAGCACCATGTGACCGGTCTGCGCAGCCTTGATCGCAATTTCCGCCGTTTCCAGATCGCGGATTTCGCCCACCATGATGATGTCCGGATCCTGTCGCAGGAACGAACGCAGCGCCGCGGCAAAGGTCATGCCGCGCTTGTTGTTCTGCTGCACCTGGTTGACGCCGGGCAGTCGGATTTCCACCGGATCTTCGGCAGTGGAAATATTACGCGTCTCATCGTTGAGGATACCCAGCGCGGTATACAGCGACACCGTCTTGCCCGAACCGGTCGGGCCGGTCACCAGCACCATGCCGTAAGGCTTGTGGATCGCCTCCAGGAACAGCTTCTGCTGCTCTGGCTCATAACCCAGCTTGTCGATGCCAAGCTTCGCCGCGCTGCCATCGAGGATACGCAGCACCACCTTCTCACCGAACAGGGTGGGCAGCGTGCTGACACGGAAGTCGATCTGCCGGGTCTTGGACAGGTTGAGCTTGATGCGGCCATCCTGCGGCACGCGCTTTTCCGCGATATCCAGCTGCGCCATCACCTTCAGGCGTGCAGCGATACGCTGGTTGAGCTTGGTCGGCGCGCGCGCGACCATCTTCAGCAGGCCGTCGATGCGCAGACGCACGCGGTAGTCGTCTTCGTACGGCTCGAAGTGGATGTCCGACGCGCCCTTGCGGATGGCGTCGATCAGTACTTTGTTGATGAACTTGACCACCGGGGTGTCGTCGCCCTTGGCGTCGATGCCGCTGTCGGTGTTGCCCATCTCATCGTCGCCACCGCCGATGTCAAGGTTGGCCATGCCCTCGTCATCGCCGCCCAGGGCATCGCCGATGGTGTCGTGGCTGGCGTGCCACTGCTCCAACGTGCGGCGGATCTGGTCCTCGTCCACCAGAATCGGTTCCACCACCAGATTGGTGTGGAACTTGATCTCGTCCAGAGAATGGGTGGGGTTGCTGGTGCCGACGAACAGCTTGCTGCCGCGCTTGAACAGCGGCAGCACGTTGTGCTTGCGCAGCAATTCTTCGCTGACCAGGCTCATCGCGTTCTGGCTGCTGTCGAAGGTAGACACGTCGAACAGCGGCATGCCGAACTCGACCGCGTTGGCGGCCGCCAGCTGCGCAGCGCCGACAACTTTGTTCTGCGCGAACCAGGTTGGCAGCGGCTGACGCGCGCCAGTGGCCTTGGCCATTGCGTCGCGGGCGGCGGCCTCATCCAGCGCGCCGTCCTGGACCAAGCGGCGGGCCAGGCCGGTGATGCCGACCAGGTTGGCGTTAACAATCGTGTTCATCTGTGCACTCCTACTCCCCTGCGCAGACTACCTCACACGCCGCCAACCCGGAACCATCAAATGCATCAACCGTGCGGGCAAGCCTTTGGGGCCACTTCCACCGGGGCACTGGTCTTGCAGCCCCAATTCCCGGTGTTCGCTACATAGGTAATTGTGATCGTTGCGGACTTCACTTTTTCGTTCACGCCCACAGCCTTCATCGTCGCAACGATGACACAAGGCACGGCTGGAGCCGCCTCTATGTTCTCCACATACTTTCCGGTTACCACTGCATTGGCCGGCAAAACGCAGGAAGATGCACCATTGGCATTGATGAACTGCTCCGCAACTGGAGCCTTCAGTCCTCCCAACATTGTCACAGCCTCGACAAGCTGGGTACGCGCCGTGTAGTCGTTATATTGCGGAATAGCAATAGCTGCGAGGATCGCAATGATGGCCACCACGACCATCAGCTCAATGAGCGTAAAACCAGACTGTCTGTTCATTCGAGCGCTCCCCAACGCGCGGATAAGAGTTGGCAAAAGACAAGATCCATGCCAAAAAAAAGCCCCGGCAATACCGGGGCTCTTTTGATTCAAAACGCCAATCAGCTACCCGAAGCAGCGGTGGTGCAGGCCTTCGGCTGGACTTCCGAGTCTGCCGAAGTAGCACAGGTCCACGCACCAGTTGCCGGGGCGAAAGTCAACACCACATTCTTGCCAGAAGCCTTGGCGTTGACGCCTGCAGTCTTCATCGTCGCAGTGATGGCGCAATTGTTGCCAGACTTCGCAACTTCGACAGAAGTAACGTACTTACCGCTGGAAACGGTATTCGCCGGCTTCGCACATGATGCGTCGCCATTGTCCTGAGAATAGGCTTCAGCGATCGGGGTCTTCAGACCAGAAGCCAAGGTGTAGGCCTCCGACATTTGGGCACGGGCGGTGAAGTCGTTGTACTGCGGGATAGCGATGGCGGCCAAGATGGCAATGATCGCGACAACGATCATCAATTCGATAAGGGTGAAGCCCTTTTGGTTCTTCATAGTCGTACATCCCCAAGATAGTGGTGGTTGATTCAGTGCACAGAATCGATCCGACAAACGGCCGGCTGAGCGGGTCCTGTGCCCTGCGGGTGGATCAACGCAGGTTGCGTGCCAACCCCGGCACGCCTCCCCCTGGATTTCCCCGGGGCCAATGATGGCAGCAATTTCGTGGATGGGAACCCCCCTAAGCAGAAATTGCGATGGACCAAGCAATGTGACGCGTTGCGTCACCTTCGGCCCCTCCAGGACGAAAATCCTGCCGCACGTCACGCTGGCAAGCTCCCCGGATGGTCTCGAACCAGCTAAGATCGCTAGTCATGATGCCCGCCTGGGGATGGCGGGCCTTGGGGAGTCCACATGTCGGTCAGTCGCAGTGCGATCAAGAAAGAGCCCGTGGCGCGTAGCACCATGGAGTTGCAGCCGTTTGTCTGGGAGGGGACCGACAAGCGGGGGATCAAGATGAAGGGCGAGCAGTTGGCTAAAAACGCCAATTTGCTGCGAGCCGAGCTACGCAGACAAGGCATCAATCCGGGTCAGGTTAAGCCCAAATCCAAGCCGCTGTTTGGAGCCGCGGGCAAGCCTGTGAGCTCAAAGGATATCGCCTTCTTCAGCCGTCAGATGGCGACAATGATGAAGTCTGGCGTACCTATCGTCCAAGCACTGGACATCATCGGCAGCGGGCACAAGAACCCGCGCGTGAAGAAGATGGTCGATGGCATCCGCACCGATATCGAGGGTGGATCTTCACTGTACGAGGCCGTCAGCAAGTATCCAGTGCAGTTCGACGAGTTGTACCGCAATCTCGTGCGGGCGGGCGAAGGCGCCGGCGTGCTGGAAACGGTGCTGGACACCGTTGCCACGTATAAGGAGAACATAGAAGGTCTAAAGGGCAAGATCAAGAAGGCCCTCTTCTACCCGGCCATGGTGGTGGTGGTGGCGCTGCTTGTCAGCGCCATCATGCTGATCTTCGTGGTCCCGCAGTTTGAGGAGGTATTCCGCGGCTTCGGTGCAGATCTGCCAGCGTTCACACAGCTCATCGTCAATCTATCCCGATTCATGGTGTCGTGGTGGTGGCTGATCGCGATCGTCCTGATTGGCTCCGCTGTCGGCGCGATCATGGCGTACAAACGATCGCCAAAGATGCAGCACACGATGGATCGCCTGATCCTGAAAGTCCCGGTGATCGGCCAGATCATGCACAACAGTGCCATCGCCCGCTTCGCGCGTACCACCGCGGTTACCTTCAAGGCCGGCGTGCCGCTGGTGGAGGCCCTGGGCATCGTGGCCGGGGCCACGGGCAACAAGATCTACGAGGAAGCCGTGCTACGCATGCGCGATGACGTGTCGGTAGGTTATCCGGTCAACATGGCGATGAAACAGACCGCCCTGTTCCCGCACATGGTCATCCAGATGACCGGCATCGGCGAAGAGGCTGGCGCCTTGGATGCCATGCTGTTCAAGGTGGCCGAGTATTATGAGCAAGAGGTCAACAACGCAGTGGACGCCCTGAGCAGCCTGCTGGAACCGATGATCATGATCTTCATCGGTGTCGTTGTAGGCGGCATGGTCATCGGCATGTACCTTCCCATCTTCAAGCTCGGCGCCGTCGTCGGATAAAACATACATGGCATTTCTTGACCAGCATCCCGGCCTCGGCTATCCCGCCGCGGCCGGCCTGGGACTGCTTCTCGGCAGCTTCCTCAACGTCGTCATCCTGCGCCTGCCCAAGCGGCTGGAATGGCAGTGGAAGCGCGATGCGCGCGAGGTTCTGGAGGAGCCGGACTTCTACGAGCCGCCCCCGCCAGGCATCGTGGTGGAGCCTTCGCACTGCCCGCACTGCAAGCACAAGCTGGCCTGGTACGAGAACATCCCGCTGTTCAGCTGGATGATCCAGGGCGGCAAGTGCCGCCACTGCAAGGCACCGATCTCCATCCAGTACCCGCTGGTGGAGGCGCTGACCGCAGTGATGGTGCTGGCCTGCGTGTGGCAATTCGGCTTCGGCTGGCAGGGCTTCGGTGCGATCGTGCTGACCTGCTTCCTGATCGCCCTGTCCGGCATCGACCTGCGCACCCAGCTGCTACCGGACCAATTGACCCTGCCCCTGATGTGGCTGGGGTTGATAGGCAGCATCGACAACCTGTACATGCCGGCCAAACCGGCCCTGCTGGGCGCCCTGCTGGGCTATCTGTCGCTGTGGTCGGTGTGGTGGCTGTTCAAGCAGCTGACCGGCAAGGAAGGCATGGGCCACGGCGATTTCAAGCTGCTGGCCGCGCTGGGTGCCTGGTGTGGGATGAAGGGCATCCTGCCGATCATCCTGATGTCGTCGGTGCTGGGCGCCATCATCGGATCGATCTGGCTGTACAGCCGTGGCCGGGACCGGGCGACGCCGATCCCGTTCGGGCCCTACTTGGCTTTGGCCGGCTGGCTGTTCTTCATGTGGGGCGAGCCGCTGTTGAACCAGTATCTGGTGATGAGCGGGCTGCGCTGAGGGCGCACCGATGAGCCGTTATGTGGTGGGCCTGACCGGCGGCATCGCCTCGGGCAAGAGCGAGGTCACCCGGCGCTTCGAGGCGCTGGGGATTGTCGTCGCCGATGCCGACCTGGCCGCGCGCGCGGTGGTGGCGGTGGGCAGCCCTGCCCTTGCCCTGATTGCCGAGCGCTTCGGCGCGGGAATCCTGCTGGCCGATGGCAGCCTTGACCGGGCGCGCCTGCGTGCCCACATCTTTGCCGACCCGGCCGAGCGGACGGCGCTGGAAGCGATCACCCACCCGGCCATCCGCCTGTTGATGCAGCAGCAGTGCGAGCAGGCCGCCAGCCCCTACGCGCTGGCGGCGATTCCGCTGCTGACCGAAGTAGGTGGCCGCCTTGCCTACCCGTGGCTGGACCGGGTGCTGCTGGTGGATGCCCCCGAGGCCGTGCAGCACGCCCGGCTGATGCAACGCGACGGCATCGACGCGGCGCTGGCCGACCAGATGATCGCCGCCCAGGCCAGCCGAGCACAGCGCTTGGCGCTGTCCGATGACGTGGTCGTCAATGATGGCCATCCGGATGACCTGCAGGCGCAGGTCGAGCGATTGCACGCGCGGTATCTGGTGTTGGCGGCCGGGTAAGCCCGGGGCTCACCATGTGCCGGCCCCTTGGTGACCTGCACCACACAGGACAATGCGTCGATCGAGGCAATTCACCAGGTCGCGCCGGGGTAATCAACGCCCTTAGCGGAAGCCCCCCATCTCACCCAGGCAGAAGGGGCTACAGCGGCTTCGGCGAGAACGTCAGCGTGGCGATCACGCCGCGGGCACCGCCCGGCCGCACGCTTACCTGCCAGCCGTACAGATCGCACAGGCGACTGACGATCGACAGGCCGATACCGCCGCCCTGCGAGTGACCGGCATGAGTACCGCGATAGCCGCGCTGGAACAGCTTGGCAGCATCTTCCTCGCTCAGGCCCGGCCCGCTGTCGGTCACCGATACGGCGTTGGCGCCCACATGCACCCGCACCTCGCCATCCTGCGAATACTTCACCGCATTGCCGATCAGGTTGCCCAGCGCCACCGACAACGCCGCTTCGGGGGCATCGATGACCAGGTCGCGTTCGCCATCCAGATGCAGCTCCAGCGGCTTGCCACCCAACTGCGCGCGGTGCGCGTCCAGCAGCTGCTCGGCCACCCGGGCTACATTGCTGCTGCCCTGCCCGCGTTCGTTGCGCGACAGCAGCAGCAGGGCACCAATCAGATCGCTGCACTGTTGCTCGGCACGTTGGATGCGCTGCAGGCGCTGCAGCACCTTTTCGTCCAGGCCCGGGCGGGTCAGCAGCAACTCGGTTGCGCCACGGATCACCGCCAGCGGCGTGCGCAACTCATGGCTGACGTCCGCATTGAACTCACGGTCGCGCTGCACCACTTCGGTCAGCCGCGAAGAATAGTCATCGAGCGCCTGGGCCAGCTGCCCCACTTCGTCATCGGGGAAGCGTGGCGCCAATGGCTCGGGGTCGCTGGTACCGCCACGGTACGCACGCAGGCGTGCTGCCAGATCCGAGACCGGCTTCATCACCTTGGAGGCCGACCACCAGCCCAGCACCAGCGACAGCAGACTGAACACCAGCACCGACAGGAACAGCGCGCGGTTGAGCTGCTGCCCACCGCGAACGCTGTCGGTCATGTCGTAGGCCAGGAACGCCCAGGCATCAGGAGTCTTGCGAACAGCAAGCTTGTAGGAATAGCGCTCGCCGCGCTCGTCCACACCGCCCATGTTGTACAGGCCGTCCTTGAACTCGTACCAGTCCGGTTCCTCCTCGCGCAGGGCTTCGAACTTGTCCGGCTTGATCAGACGCGCGCGCATCTGCTGCACCGGCAGGTCCGGGTTGCGGTCGGGGCTTTCGTAATAACGCCGCACGTACTCGCTGATGTTGCGGTTCATCACGTCTTCCACCAACTGGTTTTCCACCCGCATGCGGGCCCAGTTGGTGGCGAACGCGAACAGTGTCGTCAGGCAGAAGCCCAACAACACGAACGAGACGATGATGCGGCTGCGCAGGCGCCGCCGATAAGGCGTGCGCCGGCGCTCCCCCTTGCTTGCCACAGAATCAGGCTTCCGGCGTGGCGATGCGGTATCCGATGCCATGGCGGGTCTGGATCATCGGCACTTCAAAGGGCTTGTCCACCACGGCGCGCAGGCCGTGGATGTGCACGCGCAGCGAATCGGAGTCCGGCAGCTCTTCGCCCCAGACACGGGTTTCCAGCTCCTGCCGGGTGACCACGGCCGGGGCCGCTTCCATCAGCGCCTGCAGGATCTTCAATGCGGTCGGGTTGAGCTGCAGCAACTTGCCCTGCCGGCGCACTTCCAGCGTGTCCAGGTTGTATTCCAGGTCACCGGTTTCCAGCACGCGGGTCTGCACGCCCTTGCCGCGACGCGACAGGGCGTTCAGACGCACTTCCACTTCCTGCAGCGCGAACGGCTTGATCAGGTAGTCGTCAGCACCGGAATCGAAGCCGGCCAGCTTGTTGTCCAGCGAATCGCGCGCGGTCAGCATCAGCACGGGGGTCTGCTTGCGCGCTTCGTTGCGAAGCTTGCGGCAGACTTCGATGCCGTCCATGCCTGGCAGGTTGAGATCCAGGACAATCGCGTCGAACTCGTGCACGACAGCCAGATGCAACCCGGTCACTCCGTCGGCAGCGAAGTCCACGGTGTGGCCCCGGTCCTCCAGGTAGTCGCCCAGATTGGCCGCAATGTCGCTGTTGTCTTCGATTACCAGGATTCTCACTGTCACCTCTAATTGACGAATTTACCGACGCGCTGGGCCTGGCCCATGTCGCGCTGCGCCTTGTCCTTCTGCCGAGCACGCTCGGCGACGGTCAAGCACTGCGTGGACGACATGTTGGAACCAATGGCCTTCTCACGTCGGCATATTAGACGACTATCTTCACGCGCCCGTGTCAAAACGGTGTTCACGACCTGCTGATCGTTGAAGACCTCGGTTCGTACCGATTCAGGCATCGCGTCCTTGGTGGGGTACTGCTCGGCGGCGGCGCGGATGCGAACCAGGGTCTCGCGGACCTTGCCGCGCTCTTCCTGACGCAGCTCGGAATAGGTTTCGCCATCGTTGAGTTCGATCTCAATGCGCTCTACCTGCTGCAGCAGCGGCTTGCCCGGCAGGAATACCTCTTCGGCACTCTTGGCCCCTGCCGAGGCAGCGACCAGGGCCAACGCCGAAACCAGAACCGCTGATATCACTGGATGCTTCATGACAAACGAATCCCTGTCTGAGGTGAACGCCGACTGTATGCGGATGCCCGCTCTGCCAGCAAGTGCTGGCCGGCAGGGTGCAGGCCGCCTTAAAGCTTGGAGTCCGGGTTCACGTTGCTGTAGGTGCGCTGGTCGTTGAGCAGGGCCTTGCCTTTCTCCTCGATGCGGCGCCGTTCGGCCACGGTCATGCACCGGCTCTTGGGCATGTTGCTGCCCGTGGTGCGCTGGTACGAGCAGATCTGGCGACTGTCGTCGTGGGCGCGCGTCAGGATGCTGTTGACCCGTTCCTGATCGTTGAAAACGTCATTCTGTACCTGCGGCGGCAGCTCCTGAACGGTCTGCCGGTCGCCCATCCGCTGGGTAATCCGAGCCAGGGCCTGCTGGACCTGACTGCGGTCGTCGGCGGATATTTCGTTGTAGTCCCCCTGCTGCAGGGCTTTTTCGACCTGGCGGACCTGCTCGGCCACCGGGGCCTGGCGGTCCATCTGCACAGCCGCCTTTTCCGGCTTGGCCAGTGCAACGCCAGGCAGACACAGCAAGAGCACGATCATCGTGGTGCGGTACATCGCCAACCTCCCGATCCTTCGGAACGAAGGCCCAACTCTACGAGTGTCCCCACGTGCCCACAAGGGTCCCTTGGCAGGGGGACACAGGGCATAAAAAAGACCCAGGCGGTGCACCCGCCTGGGCCTGAAGTTGTATCCCGATACCGATCCTGCTGAGAGGCAGAGCTGCGGTTCGTTGAAGGCTACGCCCGGGGCGATTAAAGCAGTGTTAAACCCGCCAACCCCGCCTGAATTTAATTTCAAGCCACTGAAATATCAGGATTTTTTGATTTTCTCGACGTGTTCAATGATGCGTGCCGCCACATCCACCCCGCAGGCGGCCTCGATCCCTTCCAGCCCCGGGGTGGAGTTCACCTCCAGCACCAGCGGGCCGCGCTCGGAGCGGATCAGGTCCACCCCGCAGACGCCCAGCCCCAGGGCCTTGGCCGAACGCACCGCCACCTGCTGCTCGGCCCGGCTGGCCTTGGACGCCACCGCAGTACCGCCGGCATGCAGGTTCGAGCGGAAATCCCCTTCCGGGGCCTGGCGCTGCATCGACGCCACCACTTGGTCGCCAACCACGAAGCAGCGCAGGTCGGCTCCCTTGGCCTCGCCGATGAACTCCTGCATCAGAAAATTGGCATACAACCCCCGTAGGGCTTCGACGATGCCGCGCGAGGCGCTGGCCTTCTCGGTGAGGATCACGCCACGGCCCTGGGTGCCTTCATTGAGCTTTACCACATGCGGCGGCGGGCCGAGCATGGACAACAGGTCGACGGTGTCATCCGGGTTGTCACCGAAGACGGTGACCGGCATGTCGATGCCCTTGGCCGCCAGCAGCTGGTGCGCCCGCAGCTTGTCGCGCGAGCGCAGGATCGCGTCGGACGGATTGGGCGTGCGTGCGCCCATCAGTTCGAACTGGCGCAACACGGCGGTGCCATAGCGGGTGACCGAAGCGCCGATGCGCGGGATGACCGCGTCCACGCCGGTCATCGGCCGGCCCTTGTAGTGCATGGAAAAGCCGTCCGCGGCGATGCGCATGTAGCAGCGCAGGGGGTCGAGGATGCGCACGGTATGGCCGCGCGCGCGCGCGGCCTCGACCAGCCGGCGGGTGGAGTACAGCCGGGTGTTGCGGGACAGGATGGCGAGCTTCATCGCAGTGGGATCGGTCGGCAGGCGCGCAGCATAGCGTGGCAGCGTTGCGACCGGATGATGTTGCCTGGCGGCACCACCGCGTGCCGGGCTTCCCCTTCATTCCGCCGCTGGATAGCCGCGTGCGGCCTCGCCCAGAGCGGCGATGCACGCCATCTGGACGGTCGACCCGCCGAAGGCATCCTTGTAGATCTCCACGATGCGCTGCGCGGCCTCCGGCCCACCTGCCCTGCCCAGGGCGCGCACCGCTTCAACCTGTTTGGCCGAGCCAATTCCCGCGGAAAGGAATATCTGATGCAGTGCGTTGACCAGGTCGTTCCTGCGTTGCATGCCGGCGTGCTCCTTGAAATGAGGGCAACACGCTAGCGGAGGGCAAGTCGGGGGGACATACGGATTGTTGGAATCTGCCTTGCACGCTCGGACGCGAAGTCCGCACTCTCAAGCAGGCACCGGCAAACGCTGCGCCAGATACTTTCAGCCCCCCGACAATCCCTGCGTCCCGCCAAATCGATTCTCTTCCTCGCTACCGGGCAGCAGCATGACCGGAAACAGAACGAACACCCCCAAAGGAACGAAGGCAATGACAACAAACCATCCCGACTCATCAATGTCGTGCAACCTGCGCACGGTCAGTGCGAGCATGGGCGGGAGGAAAGATACCAGCGCGACCGTTGCCAAGCCCTGCCCCACGCTATTGAGACGCAAGCCCAGTTCCCAATTGTAGAACCGTGTGCCGATCAGCCAGTAGCCAGCTTCCATCAAGCTGTAGCTCAGCGCGGCCAAGAGAGCGGCAAGCAGGAAGAACGACCAGAACTCTGTCCGGTTGGATCGTCCCGAAAAATCAAAGCATCGCCTGATGGGCACAAGTGCAGCGATCATTCACGCTCCGGACAACGAACGATGGATACCAGTTGTTGACGGATTTCTAGCATGTCCGATCCCAGCAACAACTGAACCTGTCCGTGTGACTGGATCGAGCAGACCGCAAGGTCGCAGAGGAGGCTTTCCAGCGCTAAGGACGGTCGCGCGGCGCTGAGCCAAGGAAAACTCACCTGGCAGCATGCCCGCGATCATTGTGCGGCAAAGCGGATCGAAGTGCCCGAGCCGAGGCGCTGTCGCGCTGGCTGGGTAGCGCGGAGCGGCTGACACGCCGCAAACCGCTGGAAGACATGGAGCGGGCGAAGGGAATCGAACCCTCGTCAGTAGCTTGGGAAGCTACAGCTCTACCATTGAGCTACGCCCGCGTTGCCCTACAAGTCTATGCGGGGCACGTGTTCAAACGCAACGGGCAGGCCCGTGGAGCCTGCCCGTTGAGTAGACGGCAGGCCCGCAGGTCCGCCGTCGTCCGCATCAGAAGCTGCCGCTGAAGCTGGCAAACAACGTCGCGTCCTGCGCACGCTTCTGCAGGGTGGTGGCGCTCAGGCCGATGTTGCTCTGCAGGCCGAACAGCTCCATGCGCGCGCCCAGGATGGCGGTTGCATAGTTCTTGTCGAAGTCCATGCCCGGCACGCGGTACATGCCCACGTCCGGCAGGCTCTGCACCCAGGCGCTGGCCTGCTTGGTGTCTTCGAACTCGTGGTCGTAGGTCACCTGCACGTACGGCTTGACCGCACCGCCGTCAAAGCGGGCCTGCCAACCGATACGGCCTACGGTGGAGTCGACATCCTGCTTGCCGTAACCCAGTGCAGTAGCCAGGGTGCCGGCGTTGGCGCTTTCGGTGTAACCGTCGATCTTGACCTGCTGCCAGATCACCGAGGCGATCGGGCCGTGGCGGAAGCCGCCTTCGGTGCCGAACTCGTAACCGGCGTTCAAGGCGGCGGTCAGGTTGCTGCCGTCCGGCGAGCCGCCGTGTTCGCGGGTTGCCGGGCCGAGCTGGACCTTGCGGTTCACGTCATAGGACAGCCAGGTGTAGCTGACCTGGCCATTGACCCAGATGCGGTCGCCGTACCAGCCGGCGAACAGACCGGCCGTGGTGTCCTTCTGGGTGAAATCGCCACGGCTGTTGCCGAAGTCGGCATTCAGGCGGCCAAAGCCGGCGAAGCCGCCGAACACCATGCCGTCACGCGCCCAGTCGACACCGAACAGGCCGGCCGGGGCCAGGCCGTCGTACAGATCGGCGTGGTCGTAGCGCTGCATGTCGCCGCGCACGCCACCCCACCACGACAGGCCATCAGCCGGGCGGCCGGCCTGGTGCAGGCTGACCTGGTCGGCGCGCGAGCGGCCGATGGTCTGCGCCGAGTGGCTCAGCACCTGCTGCAGGCGCGGGCCTTCCAGGATCGAGATGGCGTACTGGCCCAGCATCTGGTGCGCGGCCGTGGTCGGGTGCACGTCATCGGCGAACAGGTAGGTACTTGCCGCATCCGGACGCACATAGGCCAAGGGGCTGCAGGTCAGCGACGACGGCACGGTGCAGGCCCGGCCGGTGACGTTGCTGAAGCCGTACATGCCCGGGGTGGCGATGATTTCGCGCAGCAGCGTGTAGGTGTCCAGCGGAATGAAGTCGATGCCGGCCTGCTTCAGGCCGCCATACAGGGCGTTGTTGTAGGCGTTGGACAGCGCCGTCCCCTGCACACGCGCGGCAGCGCCGCGATCGATGAAGCCCGGAGTGGAGCCGATATCGGGCAGGTTCGGAACCATCACGTACTCGGCGCCGGCCTGCTTCAGGCTGGCCACGATGCCGATCTGGTCAGTGACCGCCGAGCCGATGACGGCTGGCGCCTGGGCCGGGTTGGTGATCTGGAACAGGTCGTTTGCGCCACCCCACACGGTGTACAGCGCGCGCGGATCTGCCTTGCCACCGTTGGCAGCCAGGTAGTTGGCGGTCTGCGTCTTCAACGACGGCACCAGCACGTTGCCCAGCTGCGGGTTGCGGAAGTCGGTACCGACCCGGGCGCCGCCGACAGCGTAGTTGTCGCCGGACTGGCCGTTACCGTTCGGGCTGGCGTTGGTGCCGTAGTAATCGGCCACCCACTGTGCCCACTCCCAACCGGGGTTGGTGGTGGACTGGCCGGTGACCGGACGCACGTCGACCGGCAGCAGCGGACGGAAGTAACCGCTATCGGTCAGGCTGTCACCGATGAACACGGTGCGGGTGAACGGGGATTCGCCTGCCATGGCCGGCAGCGCGGCCAGCGCGATCGCGGCCGCCATGAGGGAGCGGATCGGGCGTTTGCTGAGCAGCATGTAAAAACTCCTGTGGGGATTTCGTTGAGGACCCGACGCACGTACGCCGGCGCACGGTGAATGGTTTCACTGCGCCGCCAATTGCTCACGCTGCGCCGCCGCATGGATTGTCGCCCGAGCCCGGCCCGGCGGGCTTTGCCAGTGCGGGTGTAGCGCACGACTTTGCAACGGTTCCGATGCGAACCGGCGATCAGCGACAATGGCCCCATGAACATCCAGCTCAATGGCGAACCCCGCACCCTGCCCGCTTCGGCGACCCTTCTGGACCTGCTTGCGGCCGAGCAGTTGCTGCAACGCCGGGTGGCAGTGGAGGTCAACGGCGAGATCGTCAGCCGCAGCCGTCATGCCGAGCATGTGCTGGCCGAGGGCGATGTGGTGGAGATCGTGCATGCCCTGGGTGGCGGCTGAGGAAAACACCCTCGCCCCCGCCTCTGCGTGGCCCCATCTTCAGGCGGATAAGCGATAATCGCGTCATGAACGCTCATGTCTCCCTCGATTCGCTGGTGATCGCCGGCAAGACCTACAGCTCGCGGCTGCTCACCGGCACCGGCAAGTTCAAGGATCTGGAAGAAACCCGCCTGGCCACCGAGGCCGCGGGCGCCCGGATCGTCACCGTGGCCATCCGCCGCACCAACATCGGGCAGAACCCCGGCGAACCGAACCTGCTCGACGTGCTGCCGCCGGACCGTTACACCATCCTGCCCAACACCGCCGGCTGCTACACCGCCGAGGATGCCGTGCGTACCTGCCGCCTGGCCCGCGAACTGCTGGACGGCCACAACCTGACCAAGCTGGAAGTACTGGGCGACCAGAAGTCGCTGTACCCGGACGTCGTACAAACCCTCAAGGCCGCCGAACAGCTGGTCAAGGACGGTTTCGAGGTGATGGTCTATACCTCCGACGACCCGATCCTGGCCAAGCGTCTGGAAGAGATCGGCTGCGCTGCGGTGATGCCGCTGGCCGCGCCGATTGGCTCGGGCCTGGGCATCCAGAACAAGTACAACCTGCTGCAGATCATCGAAGACGCCAAGGTGCCGATCATCGTCGACGCCGGCGTGGGCACCGCGTCGGATGCGGCGATCGCGATGGAGCTGGGCTGCGACGGCGTGCTGATGAACACCGCCATCGCCGGTGCGCGCAACCCGGTGTTGATGGCCAGCGCCATGCGCAAGGCCGTGGAAGCCGGCCGCGAGGCGTTCCTGGCTGGCCGCATTCCGCGCAAGCGCTATGCCAGTGCGTCCTCGCCGATCGATGGGTTGATCGGCTGATGACCAATCCATTCGACAGCGCCGGTTCGAAGGCACCGCCCAAGCCGTTCACGGTCAACGAAGGTCGCCGTGAAGTGCGCAGCTTCGTGCTGCGCCAGGGCCGTTTCACCCCGGCCCAGCAGCGCGCGTTCGACGAGCGCTGGCCGCGTTTCGGCCTGGATTTCAGCGGTGAACCGCGTGATCTGGATGCCACCTTCGGCCGCGATGCGCACAAGGTGCTGGAAATCGGCTTCGGCAATGGCGCCGCGCTGCGCTTCGCCGCGCAGCAGGACCCCAGCCGCGACTACATCGGCCTGGAAGTCCACGCCCCCGGCGTGGGCCGGCTGCTGAACGCGCTGGCCGACGACAACGCCGACCACGTGCGCCTGTACCACCACGACGCGGTGGAAGTGCTGGAAAAGGAAATCGCCGATGGCGCGCTGGACGAAGTGCGCATCTACTTCCCCGACCCGTGGCACAAGAAGCGCCACAACAAGCGTCGCCTGATCCAGCCGGGTTTTGCCGAGCTGCTGGTGCGCAAGCTGCGCCCCGGTGGCCGCCTGCACTGTGCCACCGACTGGGAGGATTACGCCGAGCAGATGTGGGACGTGCTCGATGCCACCCCCGGCCTGGTCAACCGTGCCGGCCCGCGTGGCAGCGTGCCGCGCCCGGACTGGCGCCCGCAGACACACTTCGAGACCCGCGGCCAGAAGCTCGGCCATGGCGTCTGGGACCTGTTGTACGACCGCACCTGATGAACGCCTGAGGACGCCGCGCCCCACATGGATACCGCGCTGACGCTGACCACTGACATGAAGCTCGTGCTCGGGCTGGTCGGCTTCACAATGGCGATGTTCCTGTTCGAGCGCATCCGCGCCGACGTGGTCGCGCTGGTGGTGCTGGTGGTGCTGGGCGTGACCGGCCTGATCGCGCCGGAGGAAATCTTCGGCGGCTTCTCCGGCAACGCGGTGATGAGCATCATAGCCACCACCATCCTCGGCGCGGGCCTGGACCGCACCGGTGCGCTGAACCGCCTCGCGGCCTGGCTGCTGCGGCGCGGGCATGGCGTGGAGCAGCGGCTGCTGATGATGACCACGGCCATCGCTGGCCTGAACTCGTCCTTCATGCAGAATCCATCGGTGATGGCGTTGTACCTGCCGGTCGCCTCGCGCCTGGCCGCGCGCACCGGGCTGACCATGCAACGCCTGCTGCTGCCGATCTCGGCGGCGATCGTGATGGGTGGCGCGCTGACCATGGTCGGCAACTCGCCGCTGATCCTGCTGAACGATCTGCTGGCCTCGGCCAACAACAACCTGCCCTCCGGCCTGGCCACCATCGAGCCGCTGCGCATGTTCGCGCCGCTGCCGATCGGCATCGCCCTGCTGATTGCCTCGCTGCTGTACTTCCGCTACTACGGCGACCGCAAGCTGGTGGAAGAGGAAAGCCTGGTCAACGACGGCACCACGCCGGCCCGCACCGAGAGCTACTTCGCCAAGACCTACGGCATCGAAGGCGACGTGTTCGAGCTGGTGGTCACCGCCGAGAGCCCGCTGGTCGGCATGACCCTGGGCGAAGCCGAGAACCTGCATGACGCGCCGCTGCTGCTGGCACTGAAGACCGGCAATGACACCCGCCTGGCACCGCCGGCGGAAATGCGCATCTGGGTGGGCAGCGTGCTCGGCGCGATGGGCCCGCGCCAGCAGATCCACGATTTCGCGCAGAACCAGTTCCTGCGCATGTCCTCGCGCCTGAAACACCTGGGCGACTTGTTCAATCCCAGCCGCGCCGGCATTTCCGAGGCGGTGGTGCCGCCGACCTCCGGCGTCATCGGCAAGACCGCAGGCGAGCTGCGCCTGCGCAAGGAACGCGGCATCAGCCTGCTGGCGATCAACCGCGACAAGCAGGTGATCCGCGAGGATGTGCGCGATGTGCAGCTGCGCGCCGGCGACATGCTGGTCTTCCACAGCATCTGGACCGACCTGGCGCAGGCCGCCAAGAGCCGCGACTTCGTGGTGGTCACCGATTACCCCACTGGCGAGCAGCGCCCGCACAAGTTCAAGATCGCCATGGCGATCTTCGCCCTGACCATCCTGATCGCGCTGACCAGCAAACTGCCGGTGGCGCTGACCCTGATGACCGGTGTGGCCGGGATGCTGTTGACCGGCGTGCTGCGCATGGACGAGGCCTATGCCTCGATCAACTGGAAGACGGTATTCATGATGGCCGGGCTGATTCCGCTCGGCTGGGCGATGGATTCCAGCGGCGCAGCGGCATGGGTGGCCGGCCACACCATCGACAAGCTGCCCACCGGCATTCCGATCTGGGTGCTGGAACTGGCGCTGGCTCTACTGACCACGGTGTTCTCGCTGGTGATCAGCCATGTGGGCGCGACCATCGTGATGGTGCCGATCGCGGTGAACCTGGCGCTGGCGGCCGGCGGCAATCCCACGGCGTTCGCGCTGATCGTGGCGCTGTCGGCGTCGAACAACCTGATGACGGCGTCAAACCCGGTGATTTCGATGATCACCGGCCCGGCCAACTACACCCCGCGCGAGATGTGGCGGGTCGGCGGCCCGCTGTCGCTGATCTATACCTGCGTGGTGGTGGTGATGATCAATCTGATGTTCTGAGGGTTGGGTTTGTTGGCAGGGCTGCGCCCTGCACCCGCCGAGGCAACGACAACGGCAACAGCCGGAGCAACAGCAAAAGCTGGCTTCCTGCGGGATGGCGGGGTGGGTCCGGTTGCGGGGGACGCTGCAAGTACGTCCCTGTAAGCTCGGTCGCGCCATCCATGGCG
>NZ_JBFRFC010000026.1:0-42568 GCF_052114625.1 Stenotrophomonas sp. 2YAF26
GCGGGTGCGGGTGGGTAGTGCGGGGTGTCCGCGGCATGGATGCCGCGGCCAAGCCCCCAGGGATGGGTTCACGGCGTCCCCGCACTATCCACCCGCCCGGCCAGCCCTCAGCAATCCAGCTTTCCACGACCCACCCGCCCCCACCCACGAGGGGCTGCGCCGTTGGCTGGAAACCTACGCGTGTACCGGCCGATGACCGCGCACCGCCATCACCAGCCCGATCCCCGCCAGCAACGACACCGCCGAGGTGCCGCCATAACTGATCAACGGCATCGGAATGCCCACCACCGGCAGCAAGCCGGAAATCATTCCACCGTTGACCAGCACGTATACGAAGAACGCCAAGCCGAGGCTGCCGGCCAGCAACCGCGCGTGCGTGTCGCGCGCCTGCACCGCGATCGACAGGCAACGCCCGACCACGAACAGATACAGCGCGAACACCGTCACCACGCCGATCCAGCCGAATTCCTCGGCCAATACCGAGAACGCGAAATCGGTGGTGTACTCGGGCAGGAAATCCAACGTGGCCTGCGTGCCATGGCCCCAGCCGCGCCCCTGCATGCCACCCGAGCCGATGGCGATGCGCGACTGCAGGATGTTCCAGCCGGTGCCCAACGGATCGGCAGCCGGATCCAGGAAGGTCAGCACGCGATTCTTCTGGTATTGCCGCAGCAGCCCGAACCACGCCAGTGGCGCAGCCACCGATACCGCACTCAACCCGGCCACCACCCAGCGCCACTGCAGTCCAGCCAGCAGCAACGCAAACACGCCACTGGCCGTCACCAGCGTGGCGGTACCGAGGTTGGGCTGCATCAGGATCAGCAGCGCTGGCACCCCGATCAGTACTGCGGCGGTCAGCACCGTGCGCGGCGATGGCGGCAGCGGCTGACGGTGCAGATACCAGGCCATCATCAACGGCAGGCTGAGCTTGAGCAGTTCCGAGGGCTGCAGATAGAACACGCCCAGATTGAGCCAGCGTTGCCCGTATTTACCGGTGCCGATTACATACACCGCCATCAATGGCAGCATCGACAGCGCATAGATGGCAGGCGTCCACGCGCGCAGGCGCAGCAGCGAGACCCGCGACAACAGCCACATCGCTACCAGACCCATCGCAAAGCGCATCGCCTGCCCCGCCACCGGGCCGTTCACGCTGTGCAGCACCGCCAGGCCCGCGCCCATCAGGATAAACAACGCGACCAGTAACGGCAGATCGATCGTGCGCACCGCCTCGAGGCAGCCGCCAAACATTCGTTTCCATTTCACCCGTGGCACGGTAGCAACCGGCGCTTTCGTGAAGCTGTCAGCGCTGTTTGTCGCTATCGACACCTCGCGTGATGAGTGCCTTTGGCATCTGCATTCTCCGGGTTTCAAACAATTCTGATTGGAGCAGCGGGGGCTCCCATGCACATCATGTAGTGCCATCGACAACGGGTGGCACGGGACTCCAATCCCGTTGACCCAAGTGTTGTTTACGCTTGCCAGCCGGCGTCGCTTTCTCCTTGTTGAGCGGCGTCGGCTGGCAATCCGTCCGTGCGTCTTTGGCGGGCGGTGCGTGGAGGGCCTCGTGCCCGCCGGCGCTTTCACACTTGGTCACCGGTATTGGAGCCACGCATCGTCCGCCACCCTCGCATGCACGCGGGGTGGCCCTTGCCTACCGCACAAGGATGCCGCCATGTCCGCTTCCACCTACTCGTACCTGTTCGCCACGCTGGGCGAGGCTGCTCACGAGCTGCCGCATGACATCGCCCGCGCGCTGGAAACCACGCTCACTGCAACGCAGGCCGCCAACGCGCCCGGCGGCCCTACCCTGCTGGACTGCCTGCAGCGCATCCGCCAGGTGGAAGCGGCAGATGGCCAGCCGTGGCCGAGCAAAGGGCGAACGCAGGCGCAGTGCATGGCGATGGCGCGCATCGACCGCGCCAATGCCGGGCTGACCTTCCTGCTGGAACTGCTGCACGCCAGCGAACGCGTGCGCGTGGACGGCGACGACACGCAGCACCTGCCCGACGACGCCCGCGAAGGACTGCTGCTGGCCTGCCGAGGGCTGTCGGAATACGTGGATGTGCAGTTGCAGGCCGCGTAATGCGCACGTCGCTGTGCCCTCGCCTGCCTCTCGTACAGCGCATGCCGGCCCTGAGCCGAGCATGGCTCGGCACTACAAAGAGCGAAGCGACCCGCTTCTGCTCTGCTTTATTCTCTTTGCGTGGGTGGCCACCGCAGGAAACTGTCAGAGGCCGGGCGGGGTGGGTTCGCGGAGGTGTCCGCGGCATGGATGCCGCGGCCAAGCCCCCAGGGATGGGTTCACGGCGTCCCCCGCGAATCCACCCCGCCCCGCCAACCACGGCTGTTGCTTTAAGTGCCCACCCACGAGGGGCTGCGCCGATGGCTGGAAACTACCCGTAACCGCCATGCACCGGATTGTGACGACGCACCGCCATCACCAACCCGAACCCGGCCAGCAGCGACACCGCCGACGTACCGCCGTAACTGATCAACGGCATCGGCACACCCACCACCGGCAGCAGGCCGGAAATCATCCCGCCGTTCACCAGCACATAGACGAAGAACGCCAGACCCGTGGCACCGGCCAGCAGGCGCGAGTACGAATCGCGCGACTGGCTGGCAATCCACAGGCAGCGCCCGATCACCACCAGGTACAGCGTCAGCACCAGCGCCACGCCGATCCAGCCGAACTCCTCGCTCAGCACCGAGAAGGCGAAGTCCGTGGTCTGTTCGGGAATGAAATTCAGGTGCGACTGCGAGCCTTCGCCCCAGCCCTTGCCATCGAAACCACCGGAACCAATGGCGATCTTCGACTGGATGATGTTCCAGCCTGCGCCCAGCGCGTCCATTTCCGGGTCGAGGAACATCATGATGCGGTCCTTCTGGTACGGCCGCAGCAACCAGAACCAGGCGACGGGCGCCACCGCTGCCACACCGCCCACGCCCAGCCCCACCCACCACCACGGCAGGCCGGCCAGCAGCAGCACGAACACGCCACTGGCGGCGATCAGCACGCCGGTACCGAAGTCCGGCTGCAGCATCACCAGCCCGGTCGGCACGCCGATGATCACCATCGCCACCAGCACCGTGTTGAAGCGCGGCGGCAGCGGCATCTTGTGCAGGTACCAGGCCACCATCATCGGCAGGCTGACCTTCAGCAGTTCGGCCGGCTGCAGGTAGAAGAACTTAAGGTCCAGCCACTGCCGGCCGTACTTGCCCGTGCCCAGCGCGAACACCGCCAGCAGCGGAATCATCGAGATCGCGTAGATCAGTGGCGTGGCCGAGCGGATGCGCAGGATCGGCGCCCGAGAAATGCCCCACATCGCAGCCAGGCCCACGGCAAAGCGCACGCCCTGCGCCATCACCAGGCCATCGCCACCAGCACTCTTCAACGTCGCCAGGCCGATCACCATCAGCGCCCCCAGCGCCAGGCACAGCACCCAGTCCAGGCTGCTGAAGAACCGCTGCAGCATTTCGCCGGCCCAACGCAGGAACTCCTTCATCGCGCAGCCTCCGCTACGGGGGTCGGGCGCGTGCCGGCCGGCACGGTTGCCGCAGAAGGCGCACCTGGCGCAGGTACCGGCAGAGGCTCCGGCGCAGGAACACCGATCAGCACCGGATGCTCGACCAACTGTGCGGCAGCGATATCGCCGGCCTGGCGTGCGCCCACGTCTTCGTTGTCGAAGGCAGTGGCGCCGATCGCAGTGGTACCACGCTCGCTGTCCAGCGGCTGCATGCCTTCAGGCATCTTGCCCAACAACCAAGCATCGAAAATCTTGCGCGCGATCGGTGCAGCCGCCGCACCGCCGTAACCGCCGCCTTCCACGGCGATGGCCAGCGCAATCACCGGCTGCTCGGCCGGCGCGAAGCCGACGAACAGCGCACGGTGGCGCAGGTGCATCGGCAGGCTTCTGGGATTGACCGCGGCCGTGCCCTTGCGGCTGACGACCTGCGCCGTGCCGGTCTTGCCCGCCATCGTGTACGGCGCACCGGCTGCCATGCGTGCTGCGCTGCCGCCGGGAAGCATGGTCGCCATCATGCCTTCGCGCACAGCCTGCAGGTTGTTCGGGTTGGGACTGACCGGCTTGCTCTGGCCGGGCTCCGTCGCCACCCAGTCGCTGTCGAAACCAGCACGCTGCTGCATCACCAGATGCGGCGTGCGCAGCTGGCCATTGGCCAGGCCGCTGACACCACGGGCCAGCTGCAGCGGGGTGACCTTCCAGTCGCCTTGGCCGATGCTGATGTTCACCGTATCGCCGGGATACCAGGCTTCCTTGCGGCTCTTCCGCTTGTAGGCTGGCGACGGCAGGATGCCGGAGATCTCACCGGTCAGATCGATGCCGGTCGGCTGGCCGAAGCCGTAGTACTCCATGTAATGGTCGAACCGCTCGATGCCCAGGTCCAATGCCAGCCGGTAGTAATACGTATTGACCGACTGCGCGATGGACTTGCGCAGATCGGTCCAGCCGTGACCGCCACGGTGAGAGTCGCCCCAGCCACGCGAGGTGCCGGGCAGGTAGAACATGCCGGTCGACAGCACTTTGTCCTCGGGACGGCGAACGCCCGAATCGAGGCCGGCCAGGCCGATCAGCGGCTTCAGGGTCGAACCGGGGGCAACGCCGCCGAGTACCAGGCGATTGAACTGCGGGCGCGACGGGTTGTCGTTCAGCGCCTTGAAATCGGCATGCGAGATGCCGTTGACGAACAGGTTCGGGTCGTAGGACGGCAGGCTGACCATCGCCAGCACTTCACCGGTACGCGGGTCCATCGCCACGGCCGAACCTTCCTGATCACCGAAGGCAGCCACCATCGCCCGCTGCAGGTCGGCGTCGATCGACAGCCGCAGGTCGGCGCCGGATTGCGCAGCGACACGGCCGATGGTGCGGATCGCGCGGCCCTGCACGTTGGTCTCGACCTGCTCGTAGCCGACCTTGCCGCGCAGTTCCTGCTCGTAATAGCGCTCCAGGCCGGACTTGCCGATGTGGGTCAATGCGGCGTTGCCCTCGCCGAGGATCTCCAGATCCTTGTCGTCGACCCGGCCAACGTAGCCGATGATGTGCGCGAACAGGTCGCCATAGGGATAGCGACGGGTCAGGTACGGTTCCAGCTCGACGCCGGGAAAGCGCCAGCGGTCCACCGCGAAGCGCGCCATTTCCTCATCGCTCATGCGCAGCTTCAGCGTGACCGGCAGGAACTTGCGGCGCGCCTTGCGCGACTTGTTGAACGCTTCCAGTTCTTCCGGGCTGATCTGGATGATCTTCGCCAGCCCTTCCAGGGTGGCATCCATGTCCTTGACCTTGTCCGGGGTCACATCCAGGCGGAACGCCGGCACGTTCTCGGCCAGCAACCGACCATTGCGGTCATAGATCATGCCCCGCCCGGGCACCACCGGCCGCGGCTTGATGCGGTTTGCTTCGGATCGGGTGGCGTAGATGTCGTGGTCCAGCACCTGCAGCTTGAAGTACCAGCCGCCCAGGCCCAGCAGGCAGACCAGCACCCCGAAGAAGCCCAGCGCCGCGCGACGCCGGAACTGTTCGGCTTCGGCGTGCGGATTCTTGACCTGGCGACGCGGCAACATGGCTCAGCGCCCGCGCTTGCCGAAGCGCACTGCGTCCAGCAGCACGAACACCAGCGGCCACAGGCCCATGCCGAGCAGGGGTGCCCACCAGTACGACCACGGCAGGGTCGGCTCGCCCACCAGGATATGGACCAGCGCGCTGACGATGCGATCGTTGAACAGCAGGCCGCCGATGGCCAGCATCTGCTGCGACATCGGGAAGAAGCGGATGCGCGCGCGGAAGCGCTGCAGGATGAAGGCCAGCATCACCAAGCGCAGCGCCTGTTCGCCCAGCACCCCGCCGTACAGCAGGTCGGCGACGACGCCGCTGGCGAAGGCGATGCCGAGGCCGACGCGCTCCGGCGCTTCGATCACCCAGTAGGCCAGAACCAGTGCCAGCCAATATGGACGCAGCGGCTGCAGCAGCGCCGGCAACGGCAGCAGGCCCAGCAACAGGGCCACCACAACGCTGGCGGGAAGCACCCAGCGGTTGTCGCGAAGGCGGCTCATCGCTGCGCCTCCGGCTGCGGTTGGGTCGGCTGCGGTTGAGTTTGCTGCGGTTGCCGGCCAGCGGCCGGCACTACCGGGGAGCTGGCTGGGGRAGAGCCCCCCTCTTGTTGAGGGGGGCGCGCCGAAGGCGCGGGGGTAAGGGAGGATGCGCGGGCAGCCGGGTTCGTCGCAGACGAGGACGGCTGCCGGCCAGYGGCCGGCACTACCGGGGTAGCCTGCGTTGCTGCAGGCGCGGTGCCGGTCGGCAGCGCTGTGGCATCGGCCGGGCCACCGGGAGCGGCCTGTTCCATCTGCAGGCGCAGGTTCGGCGGAATGCGGATCGCAGCGCCAGGGCGCAGCAGCAGCACGTCGCGGCCACGATCGAGCTGCGCGGCCGGTTTCAGTTCGCCCACCAGGAAGGCATGGGTATCGTCCGGGCGCAGCCCGGTGATGGTGCCCACCGGGAATCCGGCCGGGAAGCGGCCACCGAGACCGGAGGTGACGATCTCATCGCCCACTTCCACGCCGGCACTGAGCGGGATGTCGCGCAGTTCCAGCTTGTCGCCGCGGCCGTAGACGATCAGGCGCACGCCATTGCGGGCCACGGTCACCGGCACCGCGTGGTCGGGATCGGTCAGCAACAGCACCGTGGAGCTGCCCGTGGTCACGCTGATCACCTGGCCCATCAGGCCGCCGGAATCGATCACCGCCTGGCCGACGTGCACGCCTTCGCGGCTGCCGGCGTCCAGTACCAGGCGCTGTTTGACCGGGTCCAGGTCGATGTCCAGGATCGGCGCCAGCTGTACGTCCAGGCCACTGCGCTCGGCCACGTTCAGCAGTTCGCGCAGCTGGGCGTTGTCCAGCGCGGCCGTCTGCAGACGGGTCAGGCGGGCGTTGGCCAGCAGCAGCTGGTTGCGCAGCTCGCGGTTCTCGGTCACCAGCTGGCCGTGGCTGGCGGCGGTATCCCGCACCTGCCCGCTGAGCTTGCCGGGCAGGCCGGCCAGGGCCCACACCGGCTGCACCAAGCTGTTGGCCTGCTCGCGCAGACGCGCCAGCCAGCCAGCCTGGTCGTCGAGGACGATCAGGGTGATTGCCAGTGCGAGATAGGCCAGCAGCCGCAGCGGGCTGGCGGCATCACCGGATCGGGAAGCGACGGGAGGTCCGGCGTAGGGCGGCACGGCAGCGATTCAACTGGCAGAAGGCGGAAGGGAAACACGCGGGCGCCCCGCCGGTGCCGACCTGCCGATGTGGCGGGCCGCACCCCGGAGGGGCGCTGCGGGCGCAGGCAGCCGGGACGGCTTATTCCGGCGCAAAGAACTCGTTGCCGTGCATGTCGACCAGTTCCAGCGCACGACCGCCACCGCGGGCCACGCAGGTCAGCGGGTCGTCAGCCACCTGCACGTGCAGACCGGTCTCCTCGGAAATCAGGCGGTCCATGTCGCGCAGCAGGGCGCCACCACCGGTCAGCACGATGCCGCGCTCGGCGACGTCGGCGCACAGTTCCGGCGGGGTCTGTTCCAGTGCCAGCTTGACCGCACTGACAATGCCCGACAGCGGCTCGTGCAGCGCTTCAAGCACTTCGTTGGAGCTGATCTTGATCATCTTCGGCACGCCCTCGGCGAGGTTGCGGCCGGAGATTTCCATCTCGATCGCCTCCGCCTGCGGGTAGGCACAGCCCAGCTCGACCTTGATGCGCTCGGCGGTGGCTTCACCGATCAGCATGCCGTGGTTGCGGCGCACGTAGTTGGTGATCGATTCGTCGAAGCGGTCGCCGCCGATGCGCACCGAGGCGGAATAGACGATGCCGTTGAGCGAGATCACCGCCACTTCAGTGGTGCCGCCGCCGATATCGATGACCATCGAGCCACGGGCCTCGGTGACCGGCATGCCGGCACCGATCGCGGCCGCCATCGGCTCTTCGATCAGGAACACGTCACGGGCACCGGCCTCCTCGGCCGATTCCTTGATGGCGCGGCGCTCGACCTGGGTCGAGCCGGCCGGCACGCAGACCAGCACGCGCGGGCTCGGGCGCAGGAAGCGCGACTTGTGCACCTTCTTGATGAAGTGCTTGAGCATCGCCTCGGTGTAGGTGAAGTCGGCGATGACGCCGTCCTTCATCGGGCGGATGGTGGTGATGTGGCCCGGGGTACGGCCGAGCATCTGCTTGGCCTCGGCGCCAACGGCTGCCACCGACCGGGTACCACCAATGGCGCGATCCTGGCGCACCGCGACCACGGACGGCTCGTTCAGCACGATTCCCTGCCCACGCACATAGATGAGGGTGTTGGCCGTGCCCAGGTCGATGGACAGGTCATTGGAGAACATGCCGCGCAGTTTCTTGAACATCTGGGAGTTGATCCTGAGGGGTGTCGCGCCCAACGCGGGATGGCGAAAAAATGGGCAGAAATCGAGGTCGACAAGCCTAGCAACCTGCCTGCCGCCGAGCAAGGAGAAAACTAGCTGAACCCGCGCCTTCACAGGCTTTCGGCCTGATCGGGCATCACCCGGTTCTGGCCCTGAGCGGCACCAGCGGGTAACCTTTGCGCCGTCGGGCGCCCAAGGGCGCCGTTTGCTTGCCTGCCGAAGTGGGCCGGCCCACCCCAAAATTCACCGCATAGGCTTACATCGATGTCCGCTCTGATCTGTGGTTCTCTTGCCTTCGACACCATCATGGTGTTCCCGGACCAGTTCAAGAATCACATCCTGCCGGACAAGGTGCACATCCTGAACGTGTCGTTCCTGGTGCCGCGCATGCGCCGCGAGTTCGGCGGCTGCGCCGGCAACATCGCCTACAACCTGCACCTGCTGGGTGGCGATCCGATCCCGATGGGCACGGTGGGTTCGGACTTCGGCCCGTACCGCGAGCACTTCGATGCCCTGGGCATCGACCTCACCCGCGTGCGCGTGATCGATGAGCTGTTCACCCCGCAGGCGTTCATCACCACCGACCACGACAACAACCAGATCACCGCCTTCCACCCGGGCGCGATGATGCGTTCCTACGAGAACCACGTGCGCGACGTGCCGGGCGTAAGCCTGGGCCTGGTCGGCCCGGACGGCCGCGAAGGCATGATCCAGAACGCGCTGGAATTCCATGAAGACGGCGTGCCATTCATCTTCGACCCGGGCCAGGCGATGCCGCTGTTCAACGGCCCGGAACTGCGCGAGTTCATCGAGCAGGCCGATTACGTGGTGGTCAACGACTATGAGTCGAACCTGCTGCAGGAACGCACCGGCTGGAACGAAAAAGAGATCGTCAGCCGGGTCAAGGCCTACATCACCACCCGCGGCCCGAAGGGCGCGGTGATCCACACCCCGGAAAAGACCTACGACATCCCGCCGGCGCACGAGCGCCGCGTGGTCGACCCGACCGGCTGTGGCGACGCCTTCCGCGCCGGCCTGATCTACGGCATCCAGAAGGGCTTCGACTGGCTGACCATCGGCCGCATGGGCAACCTGATGGGCGCGCTGAAGGTCGAGCACCCGGGCACCCAGAACCAGCGCTTCACCTTCGATGAGTTCAACGAGCAGTTCAAGCAGCAGTTTGGTTACGCGTTGAACGCGTAAACGAACTGCCCGCGCATTTCTCCTTATCCCCGCGCCTTCGGCGCGCCCCCTTGAACAACAAGGGGGCTGTCCACCCGAGGCGCTATCGGGAATGCTTCTGGCGGGAATGCCGCTGGTAGGTGTCGACCTTGGTCGACACTGCCGGCCAATGGCCGGCACCGCATCGCCGCCCCGCCCTTCCGGCTCAGGGCTTGGCCTTCTCCGGCAAGCGGTACAGCTCTTTTTCATAGGCCAGCGTGCCCCACATCGCGTAGGCATGTGCGCGCCGTGCCAGTTCCGGCCGCAGCGGCTGCGGCTGCAACTGGTCGCTGGCCGGGTCGTAGCGGAAGCCCTGCGCGGGCTTGTCCGGCTGCAGGATGGCCACATCGTTGCCCTCCATCCACGCCAGATTGCGGTCGTACTGCATCAGCGCGCGTCCCGGCTGCAGCCGCTGCAGGTCGGTCAGGTCCTGTCCCACCGTCGGGGTCGGATCGGCAATGCCCAGCAGCGACAGCAGGGTCGGCGGCAGATCGATCTGACTGACGATGCGGGTATCGCGGCGCGCTTCGATGCCACCGCCGAGGATCAACCCGGGAATATGGAAGTTGCCGATCGGCACCATGTTCTTGCCGAACACCCGCGAATCATGGTCGGCCACCACCAGGAACACGGTGTCCTCCCAGTACGGTGAGGCCATCGCCTTGCGGAAGAACTCGCCCAGCGCGTAGTCCGCGTACTTGGCGGCGTTGTCGCGGGTCTGCTTCGGTTGCTCGTACAGGTCGATTCGGCCGTCGGGGAACTCGAAGGGATCGTGGTTGCTGGAGGTGAACACCAGGCCGAAGAACGGCGTGCCCTGCGCTTTCAGCTGCCGGAACTGCTGGTCGGCGCGAGCGAACAGATCCTCGTCCGACGCGCCCCAGGAGCCGACGAAGGCCGGCTTGCGGTAATCCTTGCGGTCCACGATGCGGTTGAAGCCGTTGGCGAGGAAGAACTCGCGCATGTTGTCGAAGTGGCTTTCGCCGCCGTAATAGAAGCCGGTGTCGTAGCCATGCCGCCCCAGCACATCGGCCAGGGTGAAAAAGCGCTGGCGGCTGGCGGGCAGCTTGACCACCGATTCGGCCGGCGTCGGCGGGAACCCGGTCAGTACCGCCTCGATGCCGCGTACCGAACGCGTGCCGGTCGCATACAGACGCTCGAACGCCCAGCCCTGTCTGCTCAGCCGGTCGTAGTTGGGCGACAACGGCCGCCCGCCGAGACTGCCGATGAACTGCGCGCCCAGGCTTTCTTCCAGCACGATCACCAGATTGCGCGGCTTGCCCAGGTACTGCGGCGGACGCAGCGCCAGGCTCGGCAACGCGTCGGAGACATACGCCGATGCCGGCAGGCCGCTGCTGGCGCGCAGCTCGCTGACCACCTCGGCCAGCGGCAGGTCGCCATAGACGCGCGAGGTTTCGCTGCGGGTCGCCAGCTGCCGCGCGGCATAGCCGACGGTGTACAGCGAGTTCAACGGCAAGGCGTTGATGGTCGGGTCGGTGGAGAACGCCACCAGTGCCGGGTTCAAGGGACGATGACCCAGGCTTGAACGCACGCCCAGCGCCGCCAGCAGCAGCACCAGGAACGCCAACGGCAGCCGCCACAGCCATCCGGCTTCGACTGCGACCGTTGGGCTGCTCCCGACCCAGCGCCGCGACCCACGCAGCAGCGCCCAGAACAGCACGATCACCGCGGTGACTTCAATCACCACGGCCAGCAGATGGCCGCGCAGCAGCGTCATCCCGACTTCTTCGGGATAGATCAGATATTCGAGGAACAGGCGATTGGGGCGCAGGCCGTACTCGGCCATGAAGCTTGGTGTGGCCAGCTCCATGAACACCAGCAGCACGCTGGCCAGGATCAGCCACCACCTCAGCAGATGGCGCCACGCGCGGCCCACGCGTCCTTCCAGCGGCAACAGCAGCGCCAGCACCGCCGGGATGCCGTACAGCAGGCACAGGGTCGACACATCCACCCGCAGCCCCTGCAGGAACACCGTGGCCCAGCCCTCAGCGGCACTGACGCGCGCGGCATGCCACAGCGCCAACCCCAGTCGCGACAACGACAGGGCTACCAGGCCAAACAGGAAGAAGGCGGCAATCGGACACAGACGCCGGTACAGCGACACCCACACAGCTCGGAGCATGAAAGGAATCCAGAAATGGAGCCAAGGACACCCATGCCCCATCCTTGGCAGCGGGCCACACCGGACAACGTGTTACCCGACACAACCACCAGCGCAGCGAAACCACCCGCCGGCACCTTCAACGCCCACCGCGGCTTCGATCAGGCCGCGGCCTTGAGCGGCGACGGTTCCCCAACCGCCCCCGCTTCAGCCCCCGCCGGGCATTCGAAGAACGCCCAGCCGGCCCCGCACAATACACTGTGATGACAGTCGAGAGTTGACCGCCGGCGCTGCCCTCAGGTTCCCGCCACAGCGCGTACAGCGGGCCACGCTAGCCTCGCCAGCGCCCCAGTACCGCCGCGCAATCGGCCAGATGCCAACAGGCCATGTCCGGCCACGGGTTGTCCGGGGCATTGACCAGAAGCGTACGGCTGCCCGCCGCCCGGCCGCATTCCAGATCGAAGCGGTAGTCGCCCACCATCACCACCTGCGAAGGTTCCACCTGCCAACGCCGCAGGAAGTACTGCAGCCCGGCCGGTGAGGGTTTCGGCTCGGCCTCGTCGCGGCCGATGATGTCGTCTTCGGCAAAGACGTCGCCCAGCCCGATCGCCTGCAGGGTGACCTGCGCCAGGCTGCGCACGTTGCGGGTCAGGATGCCCAGCCGGCAGCCGGCGCCCTGCAGCGCGCGTACCAGCGCCACCGCTCCCGTTGCCGGCTGGGAAGCAGCGGCCAGCGCACGCTCGTGCGCCAGCAGCCAAGCGTGCTTGGCGCTGGCCTCTACGGCCGGCAACCCGGCCAGGTGGGTGAGGATGTCATCCTCCTGCGGAATCGCCAGTTCGCGCTTGATCCGCGCGAAATCATGCACCGCCACGGTCAGCGTGCCATCCATGTCGAACACCCAGTGGCGGATCGTCGACAGCGACGACGCAGCCGCCGGTGCCTGCACGGTCAATGCCACCACGCCGGCATGCGGCTGGCATCCACGCCACCGGTCTCGAACACTGCCGTGCGCGTGCCACCGGCCTTGACCGGGAACTCGATGCTGATCGACTTGCCTTTGGCTGCCAGCTTCCACAACGCCTTCTGGTCGGTGATGAACATGGCGATCGCCTCGTCGGTCTTCGGCCGCCAGGCCGCCATGGAGATCGGCTTGCCACCGTCCACCGTGACCTTCACCGTGCACTGCGGGCAGCGGAAATCGCCGGCCTGCAGCACCAGGTAGGCATGACGCTTCCATTCGGGGTGGTCGCGGAACACCAGCTGCACCGGCTTGGCGCCGCTGCCATCCACATCCACCCGCTCCTTGCTGAAGATCTGTGCCGACACCTGGTTGCCCTTGCTGCCGACCGGAATCTGGTTGTACTGCCACAGCGCCTGCATGCGGCGCAGGTCGCGCGCGGCATCGCCCTTGGCCTTGACCTCGTCGAAGCCGGCGGCGATGCGCTCGGCGGCGGCAGTGTCCTTGTACTGGTCCAGCAGCGAGGCACCATGCAGGCGCGCGCGTTCCCAGTCCTGCGCGGCCACGGCCATGTCGTACTGTTTGGCAACGTCTTCGGCCTTGGCTTCCTTCTGCGCCTGCACGGCGGCAGCGGCGGCCTCCTGCGCCTTGCGTTCTTCCTCGGGGTTGCTGCAGGCGGCCAGGGCCAGGGTGCAGGCGGTGAGCAGGATCAGTCGTTTCATGGCGGAGTCCTTTACGGGTGCATCCCGATTCTATCGGCAGCGAAAAGCGGATACAGCAACGGCGGGTTTCCCCGCCGTTGCTGGTGAAGCAGTGTCTGGGTTGCCGGCCAGCGGCCGGCACTCCCGTTTACTTGGCTTCAGCCTTGGCCAGCATGTCCTGCACCGAGGCGGTGGTGATCGGGTGGTAGCCCGGCTTGGCCTTCTCGAACGCCTGCTTGGCCAGCTCCAGCCCCTTCGGGGTCTTCACCAGTTCGGCGTAGATCGGCAGGATCAGCTTGCGACGACCGACACGCTCGATGAACGCAGCGGCCGCTTCATTGGCCTGCTCGTAGCCGCTGCGGATGGTCAGCGGGTACCAGCGCATGGCGATCTCGCCATTCGGGGTGCCGGTGAAGTGGAACGCCTTGTCCAGCGTGGCCAGCTTGTCCAGCGGCTGGGTGGCGCCCAGGCCGTCGATGAAGCGGACCCATTCCTGGGTGCTCCACTCGGCAATCACCTGGCTGCTCGGCACGGTGCCGGCGCTGGCGAAGGCGATGCGCGCGGTATCGACGCTGCTGAAATTGCGCGACTGCGCCTTGGCTGCGAACGCCGGAATGCCCGGCTCGTCCAGCCACGCCTTCAGTTCGGCCTCGGTCACCGCCGACGGATTCTTCGGCAGCAGGTTCTTCTTCAGGTACTCGACGAACTGGTCGGTGTTGGCGCTCTGGAAGGCGTGGTCATCGAACCAGCCGCGCAGGAACGGGTCGAAGGTTTCGCGGCCGAAGCGCTGTTCCAGGAATTCCAGGAACCACGAACCCTTGACGTAGGCCACCTGGCTCAGGGCTTCGTCCGGGTCACGTTCGTTCAGCGGCGGCAGCGCCAACGCCTGGTCGGCCGGGCTCATGTCCTTCACTTCGGCCAGCAGATCGGTCTGGTCGATCTGCTTTTCCATTTCGGCCATCTCCTTGCCATACAGGGCTTCGGTGATGCGGCCCTGGACGTAGGTGGTGAAGCCTTCGTTGAGCCAGATGTCCTTCCAGCTGGCGTTGGTCACCAGGTTGCCCGACCAGCTGTGCGCCAGTTCATGGGCGACCAGCGAGACCAGCGACTTGTCGCCGACGATCACGGTCGGCGTGGCGAAGGTCAGGCGCGGGTTTTCCATGCCACCGAACGGGAACGACGGCGGCAGCACCAGCATGTCGTAGCGGCCCCAGCGGTATTCGCCGTACAGCTTCTCGGCGGCACCGATCATCTTCTCGGTGTCTTCGAATTCCTTGGCGGCCTTGTTGACCATGGTCGGCTCGGCCCAGACGCCGGAGCGGCCGGAGATCGGCTCGAACACCAGGTCGCCGGCTGCGATGGCCAGCAGGTAGGACGGAATCGGCTGCGGCATCTTGAAGGTGTAATCACCGTCACGCGCGGCCTTGGGATCGTTGTCGGCGCTCATCAGCACCATTACGTCCGGACGCGAGACCACGTGCGCGCTGTAGGTGAAGCGCACGCTCGGGGTGTCCTGCAGCGGCACCCAGGAACGGGCATGGATCGCCTGCGACTGGCTGAACATGAAGGGCAGCTTCTTGCCTTCGGTCATCGACGGCGCCAGCCACTGCAGGCCCGACGCGGTCGGTGCGGTGTGGTAGGTCACTTCCACCTTGGCCGGCTGTTCCGGGGTTTCGATGGTCAGCTTGCTGCCGAACACCTTGTCCACCGGGGCCAGCACGAACTGCAGCGGGCTGCGCGCGCCGTCGGCGGCGATCGCTTCAACCTTGGCGATGCTCAGCTCGCGGGTGTCCAGCACCAGCTGCTTGGCATCCTTCTGCTTCCATTCCAGGGTGTAGGTGGCGGTGCCGCCGATCTGCTTCTGGTCGAAGTCCAGCTTCAGATCCAGGGCGATGTCCTTGACGACGACCTTGTCCGGCTCGGCGTACGAGCTTTCGTCGTGGCTGCGGTTTTCGGCGTTCACGGGGGCAGCGGGAGCCTTCTGGGCAGTCGGAGCGGCGGCGGGTGCGGCCGCCTCCTGGGAGCAGCCGGCGGCCAGGGCCACGGCCAGCGGAAGGAGCATCAGCGGATTGCGCATGAATCGGGACCGTTACGGGGAGCAAACCCCAATGGTACCTCTCCCCCGGCCGGGAAGCGTTGCGCGGTGCGGGGTAATGTCCGCCTGGCGCCACGGGGGCGCCACCCTTTGGTAGATGCCAACCTTGGTTGGCACGGATCCATCATCGCTCGCGGCGGGCCCTGTGCCGACCTTGCTGCTTCTGGCAGGTGCCAACCTTGGTTGGCACGGACATGTCAGCGCTCGCGGACGGGCGTGTGCCAACCAAGGCTGGCACCTACCAGGACCGTGCCGTGCAGATGCCGGCCAGCGGCCGGCACTACCTGGGAACCCGACTTACAGCTTGTAGCCGGAGTGGATCGAGACGATGCCGCCGGTCAGGTTCTTGTAGTGGCAGCGCTCGAAGCCGGCCTGCCCCATCATCGCCTTCAGCTCTTCCTGCGGCGGATGCTTGCGGATGCTCTCGGCCAGGTACTGGTAGCTGTCCGAATCGTTGGCGAACAGCTTGCCCAGCTTCGGCAGGATCTTGAACGAGTGGAAGTCGTAGATCGGCTTGAACCAGTCCGCGGTGACTTCGGAGAACTCCAGCACGCGGGCCTGGCCGCCCACCTTCAGCACGCGGAACATCTCGCGCAGGCCAGCGTCCTTGTCGGTCACGTTGCGCAGACCAAAGGCGATGGTCACCAGGTCGAAGCTGTTGTCCGGGAACGGCAGGGCCTCGGCGTTGCACTGCACATAGTCCAGGCCCAGCACCAGGCCGCGGTTGGTCAGGCGGTCACGGCCGACCGACAGCATGCCGGCGTTGATGTCGCCCAGCACCACCGAGCCCTCGGCACCGACGCGCTCCTTCAGCAGCGCGGCGATATCGCCGGTGCCACCAGCCAGGTCGAGCACGCGGTCGCCCGGCTTCACCTGCGCGGTGGCGACGTAGTAGCGCTTCCATGCCCGGTGCACGCCCATGCTCATCAGGTCGTTCATCAGGTCGTAGTTGCGCGCGACCGACGTGAACACCTGGCCGACCAGCTTCTGCTTGTCCTTGGCGTCAACGTCGCGGAACCCGAAATGGGTGGTACCGGATTTGTAAGGGGATTCGCTCATGCCCCCGATTATCGCACCGCCGGGCCGCTGCGGGGAACGCTGGCCGTATCATGGCGCCCCACGACCTACCGGAGCCCCGCATGATCACCACGCCCGACTACCAGGCCCTGCTGCAGACCGCCATTGCCGAAGCCCGCCAGGGGCTGGCAGAAGGCGGCGTGCCGATCGGCGCGGCGCTGTACCACAACGACGGCCGCCTGCTTGGCTGCGGCCACAACCGCCGCGTGCAGGAAGGCGATCCGTCCGTGCATGGCGAGACCGATGCCTTCCGCAAGGCCGGCCGCCAGCGCCGCTACCAGGACACCATCATGGTCACGACCCTGGCTCCCTGCTGGTACTGCTCGGGCCTGGTGCGGCAGTTCAACATCGGCACGGTGGTGGTCGGCGAATCGCGCACCTTCCAAGGCGGCATCGACTGGCTGCGCGAAAACGGCGTCAGCGTGATCGACCTGGACAGCCAGGAATGCGTCGACCTGCTAGGCGGTTTCATTGCGCAACATCCGGAAATCTGGAACGAAGACATCGGCGAATGAGCATCCGCCACTGCTGATGAGTCCGCCTTGATGAACGCTTCAGTGCCGGCACAGCCTTGTGCCGGCAGCGTCTTCCCGCTTCAACGTGAACTGCTGCGCAGTCAGCTGCGTGCGGTCAACACACGCCACTAACATCCTGCTGCGCAGCCACGTCTAGGGTGGAACGCAACCGGGCCCCCTGCCCCGGGTTGGAGCCGATCATGCAAGCGCATGCCGTACGTCCTCGCAGTGACCCGGCCCTGGCCGCGATCTGGAGCCGACTGCAGCAGCAATACGCACTGCACCAGCGCAGTGCCCCGTTCTGGAGCGCCTACCAGGACATGCAGCAGGATCTGCTGCACGACCATCCCCGCGACCTGGTGCGCCTGTGCAATGCGATGGCCGCCATGGCCGAACGCCTGGGTGCGGTTGAACACGCACAGCTGCTGCGCCATCGCCACGCTGGCTGCACATCACGCTGACGCGGCATGCACCGCCGCCCGGGCCACACTGTAATGGGCCCCCACTCCCTTCACCTCCAACCGATTGGATCGTCATGCACGCTGAAGTTCCCGCCATTCCCCCTGTCATCAATGTCGATGCGGAGCTGGATTACTGGCGCCGCCAGCACGCCGATGGCGCACTCGCGCACACCTCGTTCGGCACCTATGTCCCGTGGATCAAGTTCGCCTGTGATTCGCTGATCACCCAACCACGCGCCAGCAACGCCCAGCGCGATGAGCTGTTCCAGACCCAGTACGCCCTGCAGATCATGCCGCGCCTGAGTGAAGCGCAGGCCCGCGAATTCGTCGAACGCTGCTGGCAGCACGTTTACCTGGCCAGCCCGGTGCGCAGCCAGGAAGCACCGCGCCTGCGCGCCTGAGCCACGCGTTCGACTGCACGGCACCTGCACGGCCATGTGTCGATGATCGTCGCCATTCCCGTGGAACGATGACGATGAGCGCAAGGAACCTGTTCAATACGATCGCCAAGAAGGCCGCGGCCGCCACCGGCTCGCCGTGGACCTTCCTGGCCGCGGTGGTGATCGTCGTGCTGTGGGGCATCAGTGGCCCGATATTCAAGTTCAACGACACCTGGCAGCTGGTGATCAACACCGGCACCACCATCATCACCTTCCTGATGGTGTTCCTGATCCAGCACACGCAGAACTCGGACACCGCGGCGATGCAGATCAAGCTGGACGAGCTGATCCGCGCCACCGCCGAGGCCAACAACGAGCTGCTGGACCTGGAAGAACTGGACGAAGAGCGCCTGGAAGAGATCCGCGCCGAGTACGAAAGAATGGCGCGCGAAGCGGGCGACGCGCTGACGCGGGTACGCGCCTGCCGCACCGAGCGGCGCGACGACGAAGCGGTGTAGCCCTGCTCATTGACCGGTAGTGCCGGGCGCTGGCCGGCAACTGCACGATCCCTGTTGATCCCGCGCGCTGCCGGCCAGCGGCCGSCACTACCGGTCTGCGCGCTTACCCGCGCTCGTGCCAGCCGCCGCCCAGCACCTTGTACAGCGTGATGCGGTTGGCCTGCTGCGCCAGCTGTGTCTGCAGCTGGCTCTGCTGCGCGTTGTAGGCAGTACGACGTGCATCCAGCAGGGTGACGAAGCTGTCCAGGCCCGCGTCATAGCGCGCCTGCGACAGGCGGTTGGCCTGCTCGGCCGCTTCCACCAGGCGCTGCTGCGAGGCCGCCTGTTCATCCAGGCTGACATTCAATGCCAGCGCATCGGCGGTTTCGCGGAAACCACTCTGGATCGACTTTTCGTACTGCGCCAGCGCGATATCGCGGTCGGCGTTGGCCACGGCCAGGTTCGCGCGCAGCTTGCCACCCTGGAAGATCGGCAAGGTGATCTTCGGCAGGAAGCTCCACATCCGCGTACCGCTGTCGAACAGGCCGGACAATTCACCAGAGCCACTGCCGATGCTGCCGGTCAGCGAGATGCTGGGGAAGAACGCAGCGCGTGCGGCACCGATGTTGGCATTGGCGGCCAGCAGCTGATGCTCCGCCGCCATGATGTCCGGGCGCTGCAGCAGCACGTCGCTGGGCAGGCCGGCCGGCGGTGGCGCCAGCGCAAGCACCTGCGGCGCGATGCTGTCCGGCAGCAGCGCAGGATCCAGCTGGCCACCGGCCAGCAGCGCCAGCGCGTTGCGGTCCTGCGCCAGCTGCCCACGCAAACGCGCGGCATCGGTGCGCGCGGTTTCCACCAGGGTGCGGGTCTGAGTCAGTTCCAACCCCGAACTGCCACCGCGCTCATGGCGTGCTTCGGCCAGGCGCAGCGAATCCTCATAGGTTTTCACCGTTGCCTCGGCGATCGCCAGACGCTGCTGGTCGGCGCCGTAGGTCAACCAGGCGGTGGCGGTCTCGGCCACCAAGCTCAGCTGCGCGTTGCGGCGGTTGGCGGCTACAGCGAAGTACTGCTGCAGCGCGGCTTCGCTCAGGTTGCGCACGCGGCCGAACAGGTCCAGTTCGAACTCGGCCACGCCGACACCCGCACTGAACTGCTCGGTCACCGGCACGTCGCCACCGCGGCGGTCCATCTGCCCGGTCACGGCCACGCCCGGTACGCGGTCTGCGCGCTGCACGCGATACTGGCCACGCGCCTTTTCGACGTTGAGCACGGCCACGCGCAGGTCGCGGTTGTTGTCCAGCGCCTGGCCGATCACCTGCTGCAGGCGCTCGTCGGTGAAGAAGTCGCGCCAGCCGACCGCGGCTGCATCGGCCACTTCGCCCTGCGCGGCTTCAGCCGGCCACTGCGACGGAATGGCCGGGGCCACTGCGGTGTTCTTCGGCGCCAGGGTGCCGCAGCCGGCAAGCGCCAGTGCCGCAGCGATGGAGAGGAACAGAGATGCACTTTTCATTGGAATGACTTCCATCGGTACTGCCGGATGGCAGGAGGTAGTGCCGGCCGCTGGCCGGCAACCTCATTGGATTCACATCAAGCGAGCAGCAGCTGCCGGCCAGCGGCCGGCACTACCGTTTCGAATCAGCTGGTGGCGTTGCGCTTCTTGAACACGCGCTGCACCACGACGAAGAACAGCGGCACGAAGAACACGCCGAGTACAGTGCCGACCACCATTCCACCGAGCACGCCGGTGCCGATCGCCTGCTTGGCGCCGGAGCCGGCACCGCTGGAGATCGCCAGCGGCAGCACGCCCATGCCGAAGGCCAGCGAGGTCATGATGATCGGGCGCAGACGGTCGCGGACCGCGTGCATCGTCGCTTCGATCAGCCCCGCGCCCTTCTCCAGATGCTCCTTGGCGAACTCGACGATCAGGATCGCGTTCTTGCTGGTCAGGCCTACCGTGGTCAGCATCGCCACCTGGAAATAGATGTCGCGCTCCATGCCACGGAAGGTGTTGGCCAGCACCGCACCGAGAATGCCCAGCGGCGCCACCAGCAGCACCGAGGTCGGCACGCTCCAGCTTTCGTACAAGGCGGCAAGGCACAGGAACACGATCATCAGCGACAGCGTGTACAGCAGCGGCGTCTGCGAGCCCGCCTGGCGTTCCTGATAGGACATCGCCGTCCACTCGACACCGAAGCCCGCCGGCAACTGCTTGGCCAGCTGTTCGATCTCGGCCATGGCATCACCGGATGCCACGCCCGGGGCCGGTTCACCCTGGATTTCGGTGGCCGACACGCCGTTGTAGCGTTCCAAGCGCGGCGAGCCGTAGTCCCAGTGCTTGCTGGCGAAGGCGCTGAACGGAACCATCTCGCCCTTGTCGTTCTTCACCGACCAGAGATCGAAGTCCTCCGGCACCATGCGGAACGGTTGGTCAGCCTGCACGAACACGCGCTTGACGCGACCGCGATCGATGAAGTCATCGATGTACGAGCTGCCCCACGCGGTGGCCAGGGTGGTGTTGACCTGGTCGATCGACAGGCCCAGCGAGCTGGCCTTGGCCACATCGATATCGATGCGGAACTGCGGGGTGTCTTCCTGGCCGTTCGGTCGCACGTTGGCCAGCTTCTTGCTGCCGGCCGCCAGGCCCAGCAGCTGGTTGCGCGCCGCCAACAATGCCTCGTGGCCCTGGCCGCTGTTGTCCTTCAGGAAGAAGGTATAGCCGGAAGCCGTACCCAGTTCCGGAATGGCCGGCGGCGGGAAGGCAAAGATGAAGGCATCCTTGATCTGCCCCAGTGCGGCCATCGCACGTCCGGTGATCGGCATCACGCCGTTGTCGGCGTCACGATCCTTCCAGTCCTTCAGCTTGACGAAGGCCATGCCCGCGTTCTGGCCCATGCCGGCGAAGCTGAAGCCCTGCACCGAGAACACCGATTCGACGGCACCTTTCTCGTTTTCCATGAAGTGCTTTTCGAGCGCAGCGATCGATTCCAGCGTGCGCTCCTGGGTCGCGCCCACCGGTGCCTGCACCAGCGCCATCAGCACGCCCTGGTCTTCGTTGGGCAGGAACGAGCTGGGCAGGCGCACGAACAGCACGCCCATCAGCAGGAACAGCGCAGCCACGATGCCCATGAACCGCCACGGGCGATGCAGGATGCCGCGCACGCCGCGCTGGTAGCTCTCGCTGGTGCGGTCGAAGCCACGGTTGAAGCCGTTGAAGAAGCGACCGGCGAAACCGCGGTGGGCGACATGGTGCTCACCCTTCTTCAGCGGCTTGAGCATGGTCGCGCACAGCGCCGGCGTCAGTACGATCGCGACCAGCACCGACAATGCCATCGCCGACACGATCGTCGCCGAGAACTGCCGGTAGATCACACCGGTGGAGCCGCTCATGAAGGCCATCGGCACGAACACCGCCGACAGCACCAGGCCGATACCCACCAGCGCGCCGGTGATCTGGCTCATCGACTTGCGGGTGGCTTCCAGCGGCGACAGGCCCTCTTCGGACATGATGCGCTCGACGTTCTCCACCACCACGATGGCATCGTCCACCAGCAGGCCGATGGCCAGCACCATCGCGAACATGGTCAGCATGTTCACCGAGAAGCCCAGCACCGACAGCACGCCGAAGGTACCCAGCAGCACCACCGGTACGGCGATGGTCGGGATCAGCGTGGCACGGAAGTTCTGCAGGAACAGGTACATCACCACGAACACCAGCACGATTGCTTCGAGCAGGGTCTGCACCACGCCCTTGATCGACACGCGCACGAACGGGGTGGTGTCGTACGGGATCTCGGCCTTCAGGCCGGCCGGGAAGAAGCCTTCCAGTTCCTTCAGGGTTTCATCGACACCGGCAGCGGTATCCAGCGCGTTGGCGCCGGTGGCCAGGGTGACCGCCAGGCCGCTGGCCGGCTGACCGTTGTAGCGGGTGACGAAGTCGTACGACTCGGCACCAAGTTCGACGCGGGCAACGTCGCCCAGGCGCAGTTCTGCACCGTCCTGCGCGCCGCGCACGATGATGTTGCGGAACTGTTCCGGGGTCTGCAGGCGCGACTGCGCGTTGATGGTGGCGTTGAGCTGCTGGCCCTTCACCGACGGCGCACCACCCAGCTGGCCGATGGCCACCTGCGCGTTCTGTGCCTTCACCGCAGCAACCACTTCCGGCACCGACATGCCGTAGGTGTGCAGCTTGTTCGGGTCCAGCCAGATGCGCATGGCGTACTTGCCACCGAACACCTGGATGTTGCCCACGCCCGGGACGCGGCTGAGACGGTCCACGACATTGGAACCGACGTAGTCGGCGATGTCGTTGGCATCCATGCTGCCATCTTCGGACACGAACGCGATGACGTTCAGGAAGCCCGAGCTGGACTTGGCCACGTTGATGCCCTGCCGCTGCACTTCCTGCGGCAGCAGTGGCATCGCCAGCTGCAGCTTGTTCTGCACCTGCACCTGGGCGATGTCGGGGTTGGTCCCGCTCTCGAAGGTCAGGGTGATGGTGGCCTGGCCGTTGGACGAGCTGTTGGAGGAGAAGTAGATCAGGCCATCAAGGCCCTTCATGTTCTGCTCGATGATCTGCGTCACCGAGTCTTCGACCACCTTGGCCGAAGCACCCGGGTAGCTGGCGCTGATTTCCACCGCCGGCGGTGCGACGTTGGGGTACATCGAGATCGGCAGCTTGAACAGGGCCAGGCCGCCGGCGAGCATGATGATGATCGCGATGACCCACGCGAAGATGGGTCGATCGATGAAGAAACGTGCCATGGGGTTCTCCGCTTACTTCGCGCCTGCGGCCGCAGCTGCAGGTTGGGCGGCGGCCGGCTTGGCCGGGGCGACGCCCTGTTCGGTGGCGTTCACGGGCATGCCCGGGCCGATTTTCTGCAGGCCTTCGACGATGACCTTGTCACCGGCCTTCAGGCCGTCCTCGACCAGCCACTTGTCGCCGACGGTGCGGCTGACCTTGACCGGGCGCACTTCGACCTTGTTGTCCTTGCCGACCACCATCGCGCTGGTATCGCCCTTCGGATCGCGGGCGATGCCCTGCATCGGCACCAGCACCGCATCGCTGCGCACACCGCCGCCGATCACCGCGCGCACGTACATGCCCGGCATCAGCAGGCCGTCGGGGTTGTCGACCTTGACCCGCAGCGCGAAGCTGCCGGTGGCCGGATCGACGCTGACTTCGGAGAACTCCAGCGTGCCCTTGTGTTCGAAGGTGCTGCCGTCTTCCATCAGGATGCTGACCGGTGTCTGCTGGTTGTCCTGCAGGCGGCCGGCGGCCAGTTCGCGGCGCAGCTGCAGCAGCTCGGCCGAGGACTGGGTGAGGTCGACGTAGATCGGGTCCAGCTGCTGCACGGTCGCCAGCGCAGTTGCCTGGCCGGCGCTGACCAGCGCGCCCTGGGTGACGCTGGACTTGCCGATGCGGCCGCTGATCGGCGCGGTGATGCGCGCATAACCGAGGGTCACGTTGGCGGCATCCAGTGATGCCTTGGCGGCGCCGACATCGGCCTCGGCCTGCTTCTGCGCGGCCACGGCGTTTTCCAGATCCTGCTGGCTGACCGCGTCGACCTTGGCCAGCTCGGTGATGCGCTTGGCACTCAGCCGCGCCGCATTGGCGGTGGCTTCGGCGCGGGCCAGCTGTGCACGCGCACTGTTGGCCTGGGCGCGGTAGCTGGCGTCCTCGATCTGGTACAGCGGCTCGCCGGCCTTGACCATCCCACCCTCGGTGAACAGGCGCTTGGCGACGATGCCATTGACCTGCGGGCGCACTTCGGCCACCAGGAAGGCATTGGTGCGGCCCGGCAGCTCACGGGTCAGCCCGACGGTCTCGGACTTCAGCGTGACCACGCTGACCTGGCCCGGTCCCTGTTCGGGCGCCTGGGGTTGGCCGCCGCAGGCAGCGACGGTGGCAGCGATCGCCAGCGACAACGCGAAGGGTCGGATTCGGCTCAGCAACATGATGGGAATGGCTCTTGAAGGGAGGGATCTCAGCAGGGGCTGACAAGGCGCCCCCTCTCCTTGCTGGAGGGAAGGCCGCTCGGACAGCGCCCACCCGGGTGGAGTGGGAGCCAGGACGGCCTGCCACGCACACGACGGGAATGATGGGAGGGAAATATACATACATGCGTGTTTGTTTGTAAACCGGTACAATTCAGCCACGTTTCACCTGCACTCGTACCCGCTCATGGCCCGCAAGACCAAAGAGGACACCCAGGCAACCCGTGAAGGCATCCTGGATGCCGCCGAAGCCTGTTTCCACGAACACGGTGTGGCCCGGACCACGCTGGAGATGATCGGTGCCCGCGCCGGCTACACCCGCGGCGCTGTGTACTGGCATTTCAAGAACAAGGGCGAGGTGCTGACCGCGATCGTCGAGCGGGTGCACCTGCCCTTCATGCAGGAGCTGGAGCGCACCTCCACCGACCAGCGCGACACGCCGATACATGACCTGCGCGCGGTGATGATCCACTCGTTCATCGAGCTGTCCGAGGACGAGCGCCTGCGCAAGACCATGGAAATCATGCTGCGCAGCGATGCCTCGGCCGACACCAGGGTGCTGACCGAACTGCAGCAGAGCGGCTTCCGCGATGCCCTGGACCGCATGGAACGCGCCCTGCGCCGTGCCCAGGACCTGGGCCAGCTGCGTGACGGCGCCGACCCGAAGATCGCCGCGCGCATGCTGCACGCCACCGTGCTCGGCGTGCTGCACGGGGCGATGGTCGAACCGGACCTGATGGACCTCAAGCGCGACGGCATGCTGGCGCTGGACATGACCCTGGCCGCCTACGTGAAGGAAGGCGTGTTCGTACCGGGTTCGGTGCCGGAGCCGCTGCCGGACCGGTAGGCGCCGACCCTGGTCGGCGGGCCGACCATGGCGCGACGGGCGCGTCCGCGTGCCGACCAAGGTCGGCACCTACCGGAGGCGATCGCCGCAACGAAAAAGGCCGCCTTTCGGCGGCCTTTTCGCATTCCCGGTTACAGGATGTAACGGCTCAGGTCCGGGTCCTGCACCAGTTCACCCAGGTGCGCATCGACATAGGCACTGTCGATGGCCAGGGTTTCACCATCGCGGTCCGGTGCTTCATAGCTGAGCGAATCCAGCAGGCGCTCCAGCACGGTATGCAGGCGGCGCGCACCGATGTTCTCCTGGCGCTCGTTCACCTGGAAGGCGATCTCGGCCAAACGGTCGATGGCATCGGTAGTGAAGCTGACCTTGACGCCTTCGGTAGCCAGCAGCGCTTCGTACTGCTTGGTCAGCGCGGCCTTGGGTTCGGTCAGGATGCGCACGAAATCAGCCTTGCTCAGCGCACCCAGCTCCACGCGGATCGGGAAGCGGCCCTGCAGCTCAGGGATCAGGTCGCTTGGCTTGGCCAGGTGGAACGCGCCCGATGCGATGAACAGGATGTGGTCGGTCTTGATCGTGCCGTACTTGGTGGACACGTTGGAACCTTCCACCAGCGGCAGCAGATCTCGCTGCACGCCTTCGCGCGAGACATCACCGCCACCCACGTTGTCACCTCGCTTGGCGACCTTGTCGATCTCGTCGATGAACACGATGCCGTGCTGCTCGCAGGCTTCGATCGCGGCAGTGCGGATATCGTCCTCGTTGACCAGCTTGCCGGCTTCTTCTTCCTGCAGCAGCGGGCGCGCAGCCTTGATGGTCAGCGTGCGCTTGTGCGCCTTGGCGCCACCACCGAGGTTGGCGAACATCGACTTCAGCTGCTGGCCCATTTCCTCCATGCCCGGGGGGGTCATGATGTCCATGCTGACGTTGGCGGTCAGGTCGAGCTCGATTTCGCGATCGTCCAGTTCGCCGTTGCGCAGCATCTTGCGGAACTTGATGCGGGTCTCGTTGTCCTGCGCCGACGGTTCGTTGCGTGCCGCTTCCGGGTCGAAGCCGATACCACCGCTGCGGCGTGGCAGCAGCGCGTCGAGGATGCGGTCTTCGGCGCGTTCTTCGGCCTGCGTGCGCACGCGCACCTTGGCCTGCTCGCGGTACAGCTTGACGGCGGTATCGGCCAGGTCACGGATGATCTGCTCGACATCCTTGCCGACATAGCCGACTTCGGTGAAGCGGGTCGCTTCGACCTTCACGAACGGCGCGTTGGCCAGCGTGGCCAGGCGGCGCGCGATCTCGGTCTTGCCGACGCCGGTCGGGCCGATCATCAGGATGTTCTTGGGCATGACCTCGTTGCGCAGCTCGGGCTGCAGCTGCATGCGGCGCCAGCGGTTGCGCAGGGCGATGGCGACCGCGCGCTTGGCGTCATGCTGGCCGACGATGTGCCGGTCCAGCTCCTGCACGATCTCGCGCGGGGTCATGGTGGCGGAGGAAACTTCGATCTTGTGCGGCATGGGTGTGCTCACGGATTCAATGTTGGTAGTGCCGGCCGCTGGCCGGCAACCAGGCACGCGTGTCTGGGCTGATCGGGTTGCTGGCCAGCGGCCGGCACTACCCTCACAGCTCTTCGACCACCACGTTGCGGTTGGTGTAGATGCAGATGTCACCGGCGATGTTGATCGCTTCGCTGGCGATGGTGCGTGCGTCCAGTTCGGTGTGCGCCATCAGCGCGCGTGCAGCGGACAGCGCATACGAACCACCGGAACCGATGGCGATGATGCCGTCCTCCGGCTCGATCACGTCGCCGGTGCCGCTGATGATCAGCGAGGTTTCCTTGTCGGCCACCGCCAGCAGGGCTTCGAGCTTGCCGAGGCGGCGCTCGGTGCGCCAATCCTTGGCCAGTTCCACCGCGGCACGCTGCAGCTGGCCATGCTTCTCCAGCTTGGCTTCGAACAGCTCGAACAGGGTGAAGGCATCGGCGGCGGCACCGGCAAAGCCGGCCAGCACCTGGCCATCGCGGCCAAGGCGGCGGACCTTGCGTGCGTTGCCCTTCATCACCGTGTGGCCGAGGGTGACCTGGCCGTCGCCGGCAATGGCCACGTGCTCGCCGCGACGAACGCAGACGATGGTGGTGGCGTGGAAAACGGTGGGATTCTGACTGGGGTCCATGCGGCCTCCGATAGCTGTTCACGGGACATGGGGACAGCCGCCGAAGCGATCAAGCCCGTACCGATAGCTGCCGTTCAGCGCTTGGCATGCGATGGCCGGTCCGGATTGGGCTCGATGCCCCACGCCACGTACCAGTCCTCACCTTGCGTCTCGATCGGGTGCTGGGTGCGGCCCGAGCCGTTGCCACAGGCCAGTGCGTCGGCGGCGCAGTAACGGTCGCAGCCCCAGCAGATGCGCTCGGGGTGCTTGGGACGCAGCGGAATGGGCTTTGCCATGGTCGGCATCTCTTCGTGGCCTGCGGCCACGATGCACCGGTCGCAGCTATGCTGCCCTGACTGAAATCAAGACGGCGCTATTCAGGCTTTCCGCTCTTGTCGCTGCGGCGTTTCGCGCGCGGATGCGCCGCATCGTAGACCTTGGCCAGGTGCTGGAAATCCAGGTGGGTGTAGATCTGCGTGGTGGCGATGTCGGCATGGCCGAGCAGTTCCTGCACACCGCGCAGGTCACCGGAGGATTCCAGGATGTGGCTGGCGAAACTGTGCCGCAGCATGTGCGGGTGCACGTGCTTGAACAGGCCTTGGCGCTGGGCCAGCTGACGGATGCGGATCTGTACCGCGCGCTGGCTGATCGGCCCGTTGCGACCAGGAAAAACCGGTGTGGCGGCACCACCGCCGCTTTCGCTGCGCCAGGTCAGAAGCGCTTCGCGTGCCGGCTTTCCGAACGGGACGCGACGTTGCCGGTTGCCCTTGCCCATCACGTTGACCAGGCCACTGGCGAAATCCAGATCGCGCCAGGTCAGCGCGCAGACTTCGCTCAAGCGCAGGCCGGAGGAATAGAACAGTTCCAGCAGCGCGCGGTCACGACGACCCAGCTCGCCTTCCGGTTCCAGTTCAACCAGCTGCACGGCCTCGTCGGCATCGAGTACCTGTGGCAGCCGTCGTGGCGCACGGGGTGCCTTCAGCGTCGCCGCCGGGCTGGCCTCGATACGGCCATGCTTGAGCAGCCAGGCATAGAAGCTGCGGCAGGCCGACAGCCTGCGCTGCAGGCTCTTGGCCGACAGGCCGCGGCGGTGTTCATCGGCAACGAACTGGCGCAACGCGTCGGCATTCAGTGCCTCCACGGCCACCCCGCGGGGTTCGGCCCACACCGACAACGCGTCCAGGTCGCGGCGATAGGCATCGAGCGTATGCGCCGACATCCGCCGCTCCACCTGCAGGTGCTGCAGGAACGCCTGCACCGCGCTCATCGTCGTCGTTTCCCGCTCAATCCGCGAAGCGCTTGAGCCCGGTCACCAGGGCCTCGCCCATCATCCGCAGGAACAGCGTGCCCATGCCGGGATAGAAGCGGTTCGGATCATGGCTGCCCACCGCGATCAGGCCGACGCCCGGCAACGGCAGCAGCGCGGTGGTCTGCACTTCCTCGCTGCGCGCGCCGTACAGCACGGCGTTCTTGTCGCTCTGCAGGCGGCCACAGATCGGCTCACCATCCTTCAGGCAGTCGCGGAACGGGCCCAGCTGCGCATCATCGGCAGCCAGCACCTGCAGCCATTCGGCCTGCTCCAGTCCGGCCACCGGCGCATGCACGACCAGCCGCACCAGATCGCCTGCGAAGTCTTCCTGCAGCGACGCCGCCATCGCGCGCAGCGTATCGGCGGCGTTGTCCTGCTTCATCAGGGCCAGGGTGAGCTGATGCGTGCGCACCGCCAGCCGCTCGTTGACCTGCGCGGTCGCGCCCAGGTCGGCCAACCGTCGCGCCAGCTCGCGGTTCTTCTCGCGCAGCACTTCCAGCTGGTAGCTCGCCAGCGATGCGGTCGGGCCGTCATCGCGTGGCACCACCAGGGTCAGCGCCAGGTCCGGGAACTGCTTGAGGAAGCCCGGATGGCGCCGCAACCAGGCCGCGACTTCATGGGCACCGAGCTTGTCGACGGTCTCAGTCATGCAATCCACTCCCCTTCGAAGACGAATGCGGTGGGGCCCGCCATCACCACCGGCTGGCCATCGCCCGGCCACTGGATGCGCAGGTCGCCACCAGGCAGGCTGATGCGAGCATCGCGCTGCAGTCGGCCGCGCTGCATCAGGGTCACGGCGGCAGCGCAGGCGCCACTGCCGCAGGCCAGGGTTTCACCCACGCCGCGCTCGAACACGCGCAGGCGCGCATGTTCCGGGCCCATCACCTGGGCAAAGCCCACGTTCACTGACTTCGGGAACGAGGCATGCTGCTGCAGCAGTCCACCCACGCGCTCAACCGGTGCAGCGTCGACCAGGCCGACTTCGATCACCGCGTGCGGATTGCCCATCGACACCGCCGCGAAGCGCACGGTCTCACCCTGCAGTGGCAGCAGGTATTCCTCGCGCGGGTGGGCGAAGCCGATCAGCGGCACCTGCGCCGGATCGAACAGCGGCACGCCCATCGCCACCGCGTACTGGCCATCGCCGAGGACATCCACGGCGTGGCTGGCCAGCGGGCTGTCGATCACGAAGCGATCGCCCTGCGCACTACCCTCGCGCACCAGCCAGGCAGCGATGCAGCGCGCGCCGTTGCCACACTGCTCTGAATTGGAACCATCGGCGTTCCAGATGCGGTACGAGGCAACGGAGCCTTCGGCGCGCGGTGGCTCGACGGTCAGGATCTGGTCGCAGCCGACGCCGGTATGGCGATCGGCCAGGCGCGCGGCCAGTTCCGGGGTGGGCGGCGGGGTGCCGTCGCGCAGGTCGATCACTACGAAATCGTTGCCCGCGCCGTGCATCTTGCTGAAGCGCAGGCCGTTGGAAACCGCCTTACTCATTCCCGTCGTCCAGCTTCTTGACAGGGTCCGGGGTCACCGACGGACTACCGTCGCGGGGATCCTGGGTGGCAGCGGGCGTGGTGTCGGCATCGGTGGCCGGTTCGACGGTTTCTTCCACCGGCACCGGCTTCTGCGGCAGCACCAGCGGGCCCTTGTTGCCGCATGCGGCGAGGAACAGCAGCGAGGCCGCTGCCAGCGGAATCAGGATGACATTGCGATGGGGGATGTTCATGCCCCGAGTATAGCCATTGGCGGCTGAGCGGTTGGTGCAGGATGCGGGGCCACGCATCCGCCAGGCATGACCCGGCGCTACCGCAACCCGGCACCCTTGGCAGCGCTGGGCCGTGCCCGGCGGGAGAGATCAATCTGCCGGCGGCAGCGGCCGGGTCCACAGCCAGATCGCGACCACGGTCATGCTGCCGATGGAGAACCACTTCACCCAGGCCACCGGCACGCACCACAGCATGATGCCGGCGCACACTGCCATGGTGATCGTGGCCATCCATTTGCCGTAGCGGCTGACCGCACCATGTGCCTGCCAGTTGGCAATGGCCGGGCCGAAGCGCGGGTGCTGCAGCAGCCAGCCGTGCAGCCGCTCGGAGCCGCGCGAGGCGGCCCAGGCCGAGATCAGGATGAATACGGTGGTGGGCAGCCCCGGCACGAAAATGCCGACGATGCCGGTGCCCAGGCTGGCATAGGCCAGCAGCCACCACGCCCAACGGAACCGCACCGGCCGGGTGGGCGCTGGCAGGTCCTTGGTGGCGGGCGGTTCGGGCAGGCTCATCGCGCAAGGATACCGAGCGCAGGTGGCGGCGGCGATATCACCGCCGCCACGTTGCGTCATTCCGTCGCAGCGCCGGCAGCGGGCGCTTCGATGCCCAGCTGCTGCAGCACGAACGCATACGACTCGGACAGTTCGCGGTAACGCTGGAAGCGGCCGGACTTGCCGCCGTGGCCGGCTTCCATGTTGGTGCGGAACAGGATCGGGAAGTGGCCCGTGTTGTCGTCACGCAGCTTGGCCACCCACTTGGCCGGCTCCCAGTACTGCACCTGCGAATCCCACAGGCCGGTGCCCACGAACAGCGACGGATAGCCCTGCTTTTTCACGTTGTCGTAGGGCGAGTAGGACAGCATGTACTCGTAGTACGGCTTCTGCTCGGGGTTGCCCCACTCGTCGTACTCGTTGGTGGTCAGCGGGATGGTCGGGTCGAGCATGGTGGTGACCACGTCCACGAACGGCACCTGCGCCACCAGCACGCGGTAGTCCTGCGGCGCCTGGTTGGCAATGGCGCCCATCAGCAGGCCACCGGCGCTGCCACCGGACGCGGCAACACGGTCCTTCGCCGCCCAGCCCTGTGCCACCAGGCCACGGGTGACGTCGATGAAGTCGTTGAAGGTGTTCTGCTTGTGCAGCAGCTTGCCGTTCTCGTACCAGTCGCGGCCCATTTCCTGGCCACCGCGGATGTGGGCGATGGCGTACACCACGCCACGGTCGAGCAGGCTCACCGCGGTCTGGTTGAAGTAGGGGTCCATCGACATGCCGTAGCTGCCGTAGGCGTACTGGAACAGCGCGCCGGTGCCATCCCTCTTGTAGCCCTTGCGATAGACCAGCGACACCGGCACCTTCACCCCGTCGCGCGCGGTGATCCACACCCGGTCGGTCTCGTACTTCGAGGCGTCATAGCCGATCACCGGCTGCTGCTTCAGCTGGCGACGCTCACCGGTGGCGGTGTTCAGTTCGTACACTGTGGTCGGCGTGGTCATCGAGGTGTACACGTAGCGCAGCCACGTGGTGTCAGCCTCGGTGTTGTCGCCCAGGCCCATCGAATAGGCCGGTTCGTCGGCCTTTACGTAGTCGTTGCGGCCGTCCTTGAACAGCAGCCGGATGCGCTCCAGGCCTTCGGAACGTTCGGCGATGGCGGTGTAGGTATCGAACAGTTCGAAGCCTTCGATGAACACTGCATCGTCATGGGCGATCCAGTCCTTCCACTGTGYGCGCGAGGTGGCGTCGGTCGGTGCGGTCACCAGCTTGAAGTTCTTCGCACCATCATTGGTGCGGATCACCCAGCGGCCGTCGTAGTGGTCGGCGTCGTACTCCACGTCGCGCTGGCGCGGGGCGAGCACGGTGAACGTGGTCGGGTCGCTGGCCGGCGCGTAGCGCTCTTCGGAGGACACGGTGCTGTGCACGCCGATGGTGATGAATCGATCGTCGCGGGTGCGGCCGATGCCCATGTAGAAGCTGTCGTCCTTCTCTTCGTAGACGACGGTGTCGGCGCTGGCCGGGGTGCCCAGCACGTGCTTCTTCACCCGCACGGTCAGCAGGGTTTCCGGATCGTTCTCGACATACAGCACGGTGCGGTTGTCGTCGGCCCAGACCAGGTCACCGGAGGTGCCGGTGATCGTGTCCGGCAGCACCGCGCCGGTACGCAGGTCCTTGAAGCGGATGACGTACTGGCGGCGACCCACGTCATCGTCGGCCCAGGCCAGCAGCTGGTTGTCCTGGCTGACCTCCATCGAGCCGACGCTGAAATAGCCCTTGCCGGCAGCCATCGTGTTGACGTTGAGCAGGACCTCTTCCGGCGCGTCCATGCTGGCCTTGCGGCGCGCATGGATGGGATAGTCCTGGCCGGTCTCGTAGCGGCTGTAGTACCAGTAGCCGCGCTCGCGCGCCGGAACGCTGGCATCGTCCTGCTTGATGCGGCCGACGATCTCGCCGTACAGCGCATCCTCCAGCGGCTTCAGCGGTGCCAGCAGCTGGTCGGCGTAGGCGTTCTCGGCCTGCAGGTAGGCCAGCATGGCCTTGTCCTCACGCTTGTCGTCGCGCAGCCAGTAATAGTCATCGTTGCGGGTCGCGCCGAACGGCGCCTTGACCACGTGCGGACGCTTCTCAACATCCGGCGGAACGGGCGGGGTGGCGGCGGTAGCGGTGCTGGTCATCAGGCTCGCAAGCAACAGGCAGAGAGTGGATTTCATGAAATAAGGCTCCTTGATCGGCAATGCAATGGCGTCCTTGCGCCTGAGTCTGGGTGGCAGGAGGGCTGCGGGCAACCCTGCGGATCGTCATGGACGCGCGGGGTAGTGCCGGCCGCTGGCCGGCAACCGCAACAGACTGTTCATTCCGAGGATGTCCCTGCTGGCCCGCGCGCAGGCGCTGGAACAGGCCGGTCACGATGTGATCCATCTGGAGATCGGCGAGCCGGACTTCACCACCGCCGAGCCGGTCGTGCGGGCCGGCCAGGCGGCGCTGGCCGCCGGCCACACCCGCTACACCGCCGCACGCGGCCTACCGGCCCTGCGCCAGGCGATCAGCGGTTTCTATCGCAGCCACTACGGCCTGGATATCGACCCCGAACGCATCCTGGTCACGCCCGGCGGCTCCGGCGCGCTGCTGCTGGCCAGCAGCCTGCTGGTCGACCCCGGCCGCCACTGGCTGCTGGCCGATCCCGGGTATCCGTGCAACCGCCACTTCCTGCGGCTGGTGGAAGGCGGCGCGCAGCTCGTTCCGGTGGGACCCGAAACGGCCTACCAGCTGACCCCTTCGCTGGTGCAGCAGCACTGGAACGCCGACAGCGTTGGTGCACTGGTGGCATCGCCGGCCAATCCCACCGGCACCGTGCTGTCAGCCGATGAACTGGCGACCCTCTCGGCTTCGCTGCATGCGCGCGGCGGCCACCTGGTGGTCGACGAGATCTATCACGGCCTGACCTACGGCCTGGATGCTGCGAGCGTGCTGCAGGTGGATGACAGCGCGTTCGTGCTGAACAGCTTCTCCAAGTACTTCGGCATGACCGGCTGGCGACTGGGTTGGCTGGTGGCGCCGCCAGCGGCGGTACCCGACCTGGAGAAGCTGGCGCAGAACCTGTACATCAGCGCTTCGAGCATCGCCCAGCACGCGGCCCTTGCCTGTTTCAGCGAGGAGGCGATGGCGATCTTCGAGCAGCGCCGCCAGGCCTTCCAGCAGCGCCGCGACTTCCTGCTGCCGGCCCTGCGCGAACTGGGCTTCCGCATCGAAGTGGAACCGCAGGGTGCGTTCTACCTGTACGCCGACGTCAGCGCGTTCACCGACGACGCGCAGGCGTTCTGCGCGCACTTCCTGGAAACCGAACATGTGGCGTTCACCCCGGGCCTGGATTTCGGCTTCCATCGATCGAACCAGCACGTACGCCTGGCCTACACCCAGGAAGTACCACGGTTGCAGGAGGCGGTGGAGCGTATCGCGCGCGGGTTGAAAAGCTGGGGCGGGTGACCCGGTAACGTCCAAGGCATCCACGCATGGCGTGGATCTGCTGGCCCAGCGCACGCCGTGCGTGGATTCGCACACCCCAACGAAAAACGCCGCCCGAGGGCGGCGTTTTTCATTTCATCATTTACCGCCCAACCGCTCCCACAGGAAGCTGTAGGCCAGTGCGGACATGTGCGCGGCCTGCGCGTTGTTGGCTGCACCGCCATGACCGCCTTCGATGTTCTCGTAGTAGGTCACGTCCTTGCCGGCCTCGATCATCTTCGCGGCCATCTTGCGGGCGTGGCCCGGATGCACGCGGTCATCGCGGGTGGAGGTGGTGAACAGCACCGGCGGGTAGCTCTTCTTCGCGTCGAACAGGTGGTACGGCGAGAAGGTCTTGATGAACTCCCAGTCGCTGGTATCCGGGTTGCCGTACTCGGCCATCCACGACGCGCCGGCCAGCAGGTGGCTGTAACGCTTCATGTCCAGCAGCGGAACCTGCACCACCACCGCACCGAACAGCTCCGGGTACTGGGTCAGCATGTTGCCGGTGAGCAGGCCACCGTTGCTGCCGCCCTGCACGCCCAGGTGCTTGGCAGAAGTGATCTTGCGGGTAACAAGGTCCTGGGCAACCGCAGCCATGTCTTCATAGGCCTTGTGACGGTTCTGCTTCAGCGCCGCCTGGTGCCAGCGCGGGCCGTACTCGCCACCACCACGGATGTTGGCAACCACGTACACGCCGCCCTTTTCCAGCCAGGCGCGGCCCATGCCACCCGAGTACGACGGGGTCAGCGAAATCTCGAACCCACCGTAGCCGTACAGCAGGGTCGGATTGGAACCGTCGAGCTTCATCGCCTTGTCGTGCACCACGAAGTACGGCACGCGGGTACCGTCCTTGCTGGTAGCGAAGTGCTGCTCGATCACCTTGCCGTCGGCATCGAAGAACGCCGGCATGGTCTTGAGCACTTCCGGTGCCTTGCCGATGTCGGCAATGGCCAGGGTGGTCGGGGTCAGGTAATCGGTGGCGGTCAGCCACACCGCATCGCTGTCATTGCTGTCGACCGCACTGACGCCCAGGGTGCCGAAGGCTGGTGCGCCGACGAAATCGCTCTTCTGCCAGCCCTTGGCAGTCGGGGTCAGCACCGACAGGCGGTTCTTGACGTCGTCCAGCACGTTCAGCACCAGGTGGTTCTTGGTCCACGAGGCACTGGCCAGCGAGGTGGTCGCGGTCGGGGTGAACAGCACCTCGAAGTCACGCTTGCCGGCCAGGAAATCATCCAGCTTGGTCACCAGCAGTGCGCCGGAGGCGTAGGTCTTGCCACCCACGGTCCACGGATCGCGCAGTTCCAGGGTCAGCCACTGCTTGTGCAGGCCCTTCTCGGCCGAGTTCGGCGCATCGATCCTGGTCAGCTTGCCATCGTCGCCGCGCAGGTAGATCTCGTTGTTGTAGAAGGCCAGCGTACGGCTGACCAGGTTGCGCTCGAAGCCCGGGGTGTCATCGTGCATCGCCGCGATGTACATGTCTTCCGGCTTGCCTTCGTAGACCAGGCTGGCGGCGGACATCGGCGTGCCACGCTTCCACAGCTTGGCCACGCGCGGGTAACCGGAGGTGGTCATCGAGCCGCTGCCGAAATCGGTGTAGACGAACACGGTGTCGCGGTCGATCCAGCTCAGGCCGCCCTTCGATTCGGGACGGAAAAAGCCGTCCTTGATCCAGCTCTTGCTGGCCAGGTCGAACTCGCGGGTGACATCGGCGTCGGCACCGCCGCGCGACAGCGCGATCAGGCAGCGGCTGTAATCCGGACGCAGGCAGTCAGCGCCGTGCCAGACCCAGTTCTCGTTTTCGGCCTTGTTCAGCGCATCCAGGTCGAGCACGGTTTCCCAGGTCGGCGAGGCCTTGCGGTACTCGGCCAGGGTGGTGCGACGCCACAGGCCACGCTCGTGCTGCTTGTCCTTCCAGAAGTTGTAGTAGTAATCGCCGATCTTCTGCACGCCGGGAATCTTGGCGTCCGAGTCGAGCACCTCGCGGATGCTGCTCTCCATCTGCTTGAAGGCCGGGGTCTGCGCCAGGCGCGCCTCGGACTTGGCGTTCTGTTCCTTGACCCAGGACAACGGCTTGTCGCCGGTGACGTCCTCCAGCCAGGCGTAACGGTCGGTGTCTTCAGCGGCCACGGCGGTACCCACCGAGGCAGCGGTCATCATGCCGGCCAGCAGGCAGGCGGAAGCGAATCGTGACATTGCAGCTCCAGGCAGTCATTAGCCGTGGAACGCTAGCATGGATCACCGGGGCCGCCCCCGTGTCGAAGGTCAGGCCGTGGCGGTGTGCGCCTTGCGCGTACGTGTGGGGGAGCGCCGCCGGGCCTGCCCATGGTCGCGTCGCAGCGAGCGGAGCGCGGCCAGCGTTGGCAACGGGCAGCGCAGCAGTGCCCACCAGGCCGCCAACGGCATGCCGACCAGCCACAGCGGCAGCCAGCCCAGCCAGGCACTGCTGCCGCGCGCGGCCGGCCACACCAGCACCACGGCCAGGCCAGCAAGGGCGAGCTGCGGCACCACCCGCAACAGGCGCGGATCGGCGCGTTCGCTGACGCGTTCAGTTGGCGGGCGGTGGCGGGGACGTGTGCGCATGCGGATTCTCCGGTGGTCGATGGCGGTCAGCTTGGCTGCGGGGCTTCTCACCGGCTGCGACACCATTGACGGATGGCGTGCACACAGTGACCATGCGCGGGCAAGCCCACTGGAGCCCGCTCCCGCATGACCTCGATCCGCCCGCTCTGCGCTGTGTTGCTGGCCCTGTCCCTGGGCGGTCCGGCAGTGGCTGCCAATTCCCCACCGTCGTCCCGCAACAGCGCCGCGGAAGCCTCTGCAGATGGGGTGATCGACCTGCAGCGCTTCATGGGGACCTGGTACGTGATCGGCCGCGTGCCGAACTTCATCGAGCGCGGCCACGTCGCCAGCGTCAACCAGTACGAGCTGCGCGAGGACCACAAGGTCGCCATCACCTATCGCTACCGCGATGGTTTCGGTGAACCGCTGCAGGAAATCCGTGCGCGCGCCAGCGTCGATCCCGACAGTGGCAACCACGGCTGGCGCACCTGGTTCTACCGGGTCGTGCCGACCCATTCGCGGGTGCTGGAAGTGGCGCCGGACTATTCCTGGGCGCTGATCGGCTACCCGGGCCGCGAGATGGCCTGGATCTTCGCCCGCACGCCTGACATGGACAAGGCGCTGTACAAGGACCTGGCCGAACGCCTGCGCGACGAGTACGGGGTGAACACCGATAAGCTCAAGCGCGTGCCGCAGCACGCCGAGCAGGTGGGCAAGCTGGGCTACGAAGTACCGAACGTGCGTTGACCGCACACGGTGGTAGGGCCGGCCGCTGGCCGGCAACTGCACGATGTTTCCCGCGTCCATGAGGCTCGCCGAGCATCTGCAGCAGCTGCACCAGCACCAGCAGCAGGACCACCGTGACCAGCGCCACGTCGGTGTGCGAGCGCTGGTAGCCGTCGCGGAAGGCCAGGTCGCCCAGGCCACCGGAACCGATCGCACCGCCCATCGCAGTGAAGCCGATCAGGGCCACGGTGGTCACCGTCGCACCGGCAATCAGGCCCGGCCGTGCTTCGGGCAGCAGCACGCGGGTGACCAGCTGCCAGGTGGTGGCGCCCATGGCCTGGGTCGCCTCGATCACCCCGCGGTCCACTTCACGCAGGGCGGTTTCCACCAGCCGCGCATAGAACGGTGCAGCGCCGATGACCAGCGGCACGATCGCGCCACGCACGCCCAGCGAGGTGCCCATCATGAACAGGGTCACCGGGATCAGCACGATCATGAGAATGATGAAGGGCACCGAGCGCAGCAGGTTCACCACCAGCGCAAGCACGCCGTAGGCAACCGGCCGGCGTTTCAGCTGTGGCGCACCGAACAGGTACAGCAGCACGCCCAGCGGCAGGCCGATGGCCAGGGTCAGCGGCAGCGAACCGGCCAGCATCAGCAGGGTGTCGATGGTGGCTTGGCCGATGTCGGCCCACTTGCCTGCATCCAGGTGACGGAAAAAGCCGCCAGCGGTGGCGATGATCATCGGCGCAGTTCCTCAACGTGAACGCCGGCGGCCACGAACGCGGCCTGCGCAGCGGACTGATCACCGCCCACCAGGGCGACGATCAGCTGTCCATACGGGGTGTCCTTGATCCGGTCGATACGGCCGGACAGGATGTTGTAGTCGACCCCGGTCTGCCGCGCGACGCTGCCAAGCAGGGGTTCGTAGGTGTCGGCGCCGAGGAAGGTCAGGCGCACGACACGGCCACCGACCGCGTCGAAATCGCGGTGCAGCGTCCCCTCGTCCACCTGCTCCGATTCGCTGACGAAACGGCGGGTGGTCGGGTGCTGCGGGTGCAGGAACACCTTCGTTACCGGGCCGGTCTCGACCAGCTGCCCGGCATCGAGCACGGCCACGCGATCGCAGACACGACGGATCACATCCATCTCGTGGGTGATCAGCACGATGGTCAGGCCCAGTTCGCGGTTGATCTTCGACAGCAGCGCCAGCACCGAGGCGGTGGTCTGCGGGTCCAGCGCGCTGGTGGCCTCATCGCACAGCAGGATCTGCGGACGGGTGGCCAGCGCCCGGGCAATACCCACACGTTGCTTCTGGCCGCCCGACAGCTGCGCGGGATACTTGTCCGCATGCGCCTGCAGGCCCACGGTCTGCAGGAGTTCGGCCACGCGTGCATCGATCTCGGCCTTCGGCGTTCCGGCCAGTTCCAGCGGGAAGGCGACGTTGCCCGTCACCGTGCGCGAGGACAGCAGGTTGAAGTGCTGGAAGATCATGCCGATCCGGCGGCGCAGCGCGCGCAGGCCTTCCGGATCCAACGCGGTGACATCTTCGCCGGCGATCAACAGGCGGCCACCACTGGGCTCCTCCAGGCGGTTGATCATGCGGATCAGCGTCGATTTGCCCGCACCGGAATGGCCGATGATGCCGAACACCTCGCCGGCCTCGATGGTCAGGTCCAGCGGCTGCAGCGCGCTGACTGCGCGGCCGGCAACGGCATAGGATTTGTGCAGGCGCTGGAACTCGATCACGGGATCAGCTCACCGGGAGGGCGATGGAAGGGGGCGTGCAGCCTACCAGCGCCGGCGCTCGCGCGCCCGCGCCATGGGCCAGAATGTTATTCCTTTTGGTTCTAAGTCGCCCGCACCGGCGCATTGGCCGGGGTCGGATCCCCGCAGGGGCTCTGACCCCATTCCCCGGCCAAACCGGTTCAGGGATGGTCCAACGGTTTCGGCGGCTCCTGCCGGTTCACCCGTTCGCGGTGCAGCAGGTACAGGCCCGAGGCGACGATGATCGCCGCGCCCGCCCAGGTGTAGCCATCAGGCAGCTGCCCCCAGAACGCCAGGTCCCAGCCGATCACCCAGACCAGGCCGCTGTACTCCAGCGGCGCGATCATCGAGGCCTCACCCAGCTGGAAGGCCTTGGTCAGTGCGATCTGGCCCAGTGCGCCGGCCAGGCCCATGCCGGCGATCAACGGCGCATGCGCCATCTGCAGCGGCACCCAGCCGGGGATCGCCAGCAGCCCTGCGCCGATGGCCATGATGACCAGGAACCAGACCACCATCGACTGCGAGGTATCGGTGCGGGTCAGCAGGCTGACGGTGATCGCGGCGATGGCATAGGCGGTGGCGGCGGCCAGCACCATCAGGCCCGGCACCGAGATGAAACCGCCCACGCCCGGCCGCAGCACCACCAGCACGCCGACCAGGCCGATGCCGATGGCGACCCAGCGCCGCGGCCCGACCCGCTCGCCCAGCAGCGGCACCGACAGTGCGGCAATCAGCAGCGGCGCGACGAAATAAATGGTGTAGGCGGTGGACAGCGGCAGGTCGCGCAGGGCGAACACGAAGCAGCCGATCATCGCCATGCCCAGCCCGCCGCGCAGCAGGTGCAGCCCCCAGCGGCGCGGGATCAGCGAGCGTGGCCCGGCACTGGCCAGCACCCAGACCAGCACGAAGGGCAGCGACGCCGCGCCACGCAGGAAGGTGACCTGCAGCGAGGGATAGCCGGCCGAGAGCTGCTTCATGCCGGCGTCCATCAGCGAGAAACAGGCGACAGCAGCGACCATCCAGGCCACGGCGCGCGAAGGGGAGCGTTGCACATTCATGGCCCATTATCGCCGACCACGGGCGTTGCCGCCGCGACCGGCGCGATAGAATGGCCGCCACTGATTTCTGCGGAGTAACGCCCATGCCTTCCTTCGACGTTGTGTCCGAAGTCGACACCCACGAACTGACCAATGCGCTCGACCAGGCCAACCGCGAGCTTGCCACCCGTTTCGACTTCAAGGGCGTGGACGCCAAGTTCGAACGAGACGGCGAAGTGATCACCCAGTCCGCGCCGAGCGAGTTCCAGCTCAAGCAGATGAACGACATCCTGCGCGCTCGCCTGGCCGCCCGCAGCATCGACGTGCTCAGCCTGGAATATGGCGACGTGGAAACCAACCTTGCGCAGGCCCGGCAGAAGATCACCGTCAAGCAGGGCATCGAGCAGAAGATCGCCAAGAAGATCGCTGCGGCGCTGAAGGAAGCCAAGCTGAAGGTGGAAACCCAGATCAACGGCGACAAGCTGCGGGTGATGGGCAAGAAGCGCGACGACCTGCAGGACGCCATCGCCGTGCTGAAGGCCGGCAAGTTCGAACTGCCGCTGCAGTTCAACAACTTCCGCGATTGATCGACACCGCGATGTAGCGCCGGCGTCGGTGGCCGGCCTCACTCGCGCAGCAGTTTGTACAGCGTTGTCCGCGAGATGCCGAGCTGGCGTGCGGCGAGGCTGAGGTTGCCTTCGGCGGTATGGGCGGCGCGGCGCGCTGCATCGCGCTGCTGGTCACGCAGTGGCGCCGCCTGCACAGGCGCTGCGGCCGATGCGGACGCTCGGGCCCTTGCAGCGCGCGGCGCCTGCAGATGCTGCAGATGAACTGCACTGCCCTCGCCCAGCCGCACCCGATGCGCGGGACCGGGCTGCAGCAGGCGACGTCGCTGTGCAGCGCTGGCGCCGGCAAACAACGTATCCAGCGAAAGCAACGGCAGCGGCCCGCGCCGTGGCAGACCGAGCAGACGCCGGGCGACGCGGTTGGCGGCAAGCAACTGGCCGTCTTCCTGCACCGCCAACAGGCCCTGCAGCGGTGATGCCAGCCAGCGCGGATCATGCTGCACCGCCAGCAGGTGCACATCGCTGAGCGTGTGCATCAAACGGTTCTCGATGGCCAGCGCCGCCTGCCGGAAATAGCCCTGCAGCAATACCGGATCGCGTTCCCCCAAGCCAGTGATGTCGATCGCACCGCAGACCTGCCCCTGCAGGTCATGCAGCGGCTCACTCAAGCAGAACACGGGGGCAAACCGCTGCAGATAGTGTTCGTTGCCGCGTACCAAGGCGGGCAGGTCGTCGGCCAAGCTGACCGCAGGCGCGGTGGTGCCGATCTCGGCCTCGCCCAACCGCCGTCCCACCTGGATCGGCCGCAGCAGCGGCGCATCTTCCAGGCCATGGGCGCGATGCACGATCACCATGCCCTCGCGGTTGGCGCAGAACATCGTCCATCCCCGCGCACCGAACGCGGCCCACAACTGCTCCAGCTCGGGCTGTACACAACGCGCCAGGCGGCGGTCGTCGCGGGATTCCAAGTGGTGGCCGTTGCCCTGCAACGGCGGGTAGTACGGCTCCTGGTCGGGGCGTACACCGGCCGCATGCGAGCGCTGCCAGGACTGCTGCAACGGCAAAGGAAGCACCGCCAGCGACTGCACATCGCCCTCGGCAAAAGCGGCACGCGCCGCCACCAACTGCTGTTGCCCGACTGTCGTGGCCATCATGCGCGCAGAGTACACCCGTGCACGCCACGCCCGCGTTACGTCCCGACAACGGAGCGTTTCCGTTTCCGTCAGGCATTCATCCACGCATGACATGGATCCATGTGTCGACCAAGGTCGACACCTACCAAGGACAGGCCATGCCATTCCAACAGATTACGGAGATCTGTCGAAGGCGGGGTGGGTCCGGTTGCGGGGGTGTCCGCGGCATGGATGCCGCGGCCAAGCCCCCAAGGACGGGTTTACGGCGTCCCCCGCAACCGGAC
>NZ_JBFRFC010000027.1:0-50246 GCF_052114625.1 Stenotrophomonas sp. 2YAF26
GGTGGGTCCGGTTGCGGGGGCGTGAGCGCCATGGATGGCGCGACCGAGCCTACAGGGACGTATTCACGGCGTCCCCCGCAACCGGACCCACCCCGCCAACCCTCAGGAAACCAGCTTTTGCTTCGGCCGTTGCCGTTGCCTCTGCAGGTGCAGGGCGCAGCCCTGCCGAACCACCCAAAACCTTTACTGGAGCAGCGAGCGCAGCATCCACGCGTATTTCTCGTGGGTCTGCAGGCGCTGGGTCATCAGATCCTCGGTCGGGGCGTCGTCAGCGTCGTCGGCCACATCCAGCACTTCACGTGCCGTACGGCATACCGCTTCGTTGGCGACCACCAACTGGCGTACCATTTCACGCCAGTCCGCACTGTCGGTCAGGCCCGGCTCCTCGACGATCGAGGTCAGCGCAGCAAATTCCCGGTAGGAGCCCGGGGCATTGAAGCCCAGTGCGCGGATGCGCTCGGCCACATCGTCCAGTGCCGCCCATTGTTCGGTGTACTGGGTCTCGAACATGGTGTGCAGCGAGTTGAACATCGAGCCGGTGACATTCCAGTGGAAGTTGTGGGTCTTCAGGTAGAGCGTGAACGCATCGGCCTGGAACCGCGCCAAACCGTCGGCGATCTTCTTGCGGTCGCCCTGGGTGATCCCGATATCGATGTTGGGGGCCGACGGCGCGGAAGCCGCAAGCTTCTGCTTGCCGGTCTTGGGCTTGGTCGTGCTCTTGGTCTTCGCCATGGGGTTCCTCCTTGTGGAATCGTTGGCCTTCACAATAAATCAGTCGTGATGACTGGTCGCATTCAAAGTTTTAAACGAACCGATTGATGAACGCTATCGACAAAATGCCGCAGTCCCGCCAGCGCCAACAGCGTGCCGCCATCGACGGCGCCATGAGCCGCGACCGTGGACGATTGCTGGGAATGCTCTCGCGTTGCCAGGCCAAGCCACAGGATGCGGCGTTGGCCGCCAGTTTCGAGCAGGCCTTGCAGGTTTCGGTGCAGCGCCGGCAGGCGCGGGCGCAACAACAGCCGGCCATTACTCTGGACCCACAGCTGCCGATTGCGCGTGAAGCCGAGACCATCACCCAGTTGATCCGCGACCATCAGGTGGTGGTGATCGCCGGTGAAACCGGCTCGGGCAAGACCACCCAGCTACCGAAACTGTGCCTGGCCGCCGGCCGTGGCCAAGCCGGCATGATCGGCTGCACACAGCCGCGCCGGATCGCCGCACGTGCGGTGGCCAGCCGTGTCGCGCAGGAACTGCAGAGCGAGCTGGGCCAGCTGGTGGGCTACCAGGTGCGCTTCAACGACAAGGTCGGCGAAGACACCCGCATCAAGTTCATGACCGACGGCATCCTGCTGGCCGAGATCGCCAGCGATCGCTGGCTGTCGAACTACGACACGATCATCGTCGACGAAGCGCACGAACGCAGCCTCAACATCGACTTCCTGCTTGGCTATCTCAAACAGCTGCTGCGCAAGCGCCCGGACCTGAAGCTGATCGTCACTTCGGCGACCATCGACACCGAGCGCTTCGCCCAGCATTTCGACAATGCGCCAGTGATCAGCGTCGAAGGCCGTACCTATCCGGTCGAGGTGCGCTATCGCGCGCTGGAAGGCGAGGGCGAAGACCAGGGCGAACGCACGGTCAACGATGCGATCGTTGCGGCCATCGACGAAATCACCCGCCTGGATTCCCGTGGCGACGTGCTGATCTTCCTGCCGGGCGAGCGTGAGATCCGCGATGCGCACCAGTCGCTGGAGCGGCGCAAGTACCGCAATACCGAAGTGCTGCCGCTGTACGCGCGGCTGTCCAACCAGGACCAGGACCGCGTGTTCAATCCCGGCCCGAACCGGCGCATCGTGCTGGCCACCAACGTTGCCGAGACCTCGTTGACGGTGCCGCGCATCCGTTATGTGGTCGACCCCGGTTTCGCCCGCGTCAAGCGTTACAGCCCGCGCAACAAACTGGACCGGCTGCACATCGAGCCGATCTCGCAGGCCAGTGCCAACCAGCGCAAGGGCCGCTGTGGCCGCGTGGCCGAGGGCATCTGCTATCGCCTGTATGCCGAGGCCGATTTCCAGGCGCGGCCGGAGTTCACCGATCCGGAAATCCGTCGTTCCAGCCTCGCGGGGGTGATCCTGCGCATGCTGCAGCTCGGCCTGGGCCGCATCGAGGACTTCCCGTTCCTTGAGGCGCCGGATGAGCGGGCCGTCGCCGATGGTTGGCAGCATCTGACCGAGCTGGGGGCGATCGACAGCGAGCGCCACTTGACCGCGATCGGCAAGCAGATGGCGCGCCTGCCGGTGGACGTGAAACTGGCGCGCATGCTGGTGGCGGCGCAGGCCGCGGGCTGCCTGCGACCGATGCTGGTGATCGCCTCGTTCCTGGGCATCCAGGATCCGCGCGAGCGACCGCCCGAGGCGCGCGGCGCGGCCGACAACGCACATGCGCAGTTCGCCGATGGCCGCTCCGAGTTCGTCGGTGTACTGCGCCTGTGGGACGCCTATCGCCAGTCCCATGAGGATCTGACCCAGTCCAAGCTGCGCGACTGGTGCGGCCGCCACTTCCTCGGCTTCCTGCGCATGCGTGAATGGCGCGAGCTGCATCGGCAGCTGCGCCTGCTGTGCGAGGAACTGGGCTGGAAGGAAGAGGCCAACGAGGCATCGATGGCACCGCTGCTGGCCGGCAGCAGTGCGCCGGCTCCGGCGCGCGATGATGCTGCTGCGGTGAAGGCGACCCGTGGCCAGCTGCACCGTGCCGCGCGCCTGGCCCGCGAGGGCAAGGCCGAAACGGCGCCCGCGCCGGTCGCCGCCCGTGCGCAGAAGGACCAGGCGCCCGACGGCGGTGGTTACAGCGAACGCGTTCGCGCCACGGCGTACCAGACCCTGCATCGGGCCTTGGTGGCGGGGCTGCCCACGCAGATCGGCCATCGCAGCGAGAAGGGCGATTTCCAGGCGCCGCGCCAACGCCGTTTCCTGCCGTTCCCTGGTTCGACGCTGTCCAAGCGGCCGCCACCCTGGCTGCTGGCAGCCAACCTGCTGGATACGCAGAAGGTCTGGGGCATGACCCTGGCGGCGATCGAGCCGGACTGGGTGATTGCCGAACTGCCGCACCTGCTGCTGCGCAAGCACTTCGACCCGCATTGGTCGCGTGCGCAGGGCCAGGTGCTGGCCTCCGAGCAGATCAGCCTGTTCGGGCTGGTGCTGGCGCCGAAGAAGCCGGTGCATTACGGCCGCATCAACGCCGGCGAGGCGCATGACATCTTCGTGCGCCAGGCACTGGTGACCGGTGAGATCAACACCCGCGCCAGCTTCGTGGCCGACAACCAGAAGGTGCTGGAGCAGGCACGCGAGGAAGAAGCCAAGCTGCGCCGTGCCGGCATCGTTGCCGACGAGGACTGGCAGGCACGCTGGTACCTGGACCGGGTGCCGCCGCAGATCCACTCCGCGTCAGGGCTGGATGCGTGGTGGAAGGCGTTGCCGCCGGAACAGCGCAAGGGCCTGCACTGGTCGCTGGTGGATCTGCTGCCGGGCGAAGGCAGCGAGCAGGAGCGCTACCCGAAGTACCTGGCGTTGGGCCAGGCGCGGTTGCCGCTGCACTACCGCTTCGAACCCGGGGCCGAAGATGACGGCGTGACACTGGACGTCCCGCTGCACCTGCTCAATGCATTGGATGCGGTGCAGTTGGGATGGTTGGCGCCCGGTTTCGTTGCCGACAAGGCGGCCGCGCTGATCCGCAGCCTGCCCAAGGCGATGCGGCGCAACTACGTGCCGGCGCCGGATTTCGCGCGCGCGTTCTACGAAGCGTTCCCGCAGCCCAGTGCCGATGCGATCACCGGTGAGCTGGCGCGCTTCCTGTCACGGGCAACCGGGGCAACGGTGGCCGCGATCGATTTCGAGCCCGGTTCAATCGAGCCGCACCTGCACATGAACCTGCGCCTGCGCGATGAGCAGGGCAAGGTGCTGGCAACCTCGCGCGACCTCGATGTGCTGCGTGCGAAGTTCGGTGGCCGTGCCGGCGATGCGTTCGCCGCACGTGCCGGGCGCGAGATGGCGGCCGATGGCCTGCGCACGTTCCCGGCCTCGCCGATTCCGCTGCAGGTACCGGGCGAGGCCGGCGTGCCGGCCTATCCCGCGCTGAAGGATGAGGGTGACAGCGTTGCACTACGCATCTTTGCTGATCGCCAACAGGCCGAGGAAGCACACCCGCTGGGCGTGCGTCGACTGCTGGAGATCGGCCTGGGCGAGAAGATCAAACAGGCACGCAAGCAGTTGCCGGTAGCAGCGAAAACCGGCCTGTTGTACGCCTCGATCGAAACCCAGGAACGCCTGCGTGGCGATCTGGTCGATGCGGCGCTGAATGCCGTGCTGGCCGACGGCCTGAGCGATATCCGCGATGCGGCGGCGTTCGAACAGCGTCGCGAGCACGCCGCAAAAACGCTGTTCGGCGAGGCCATGCAGCGGTTGAAGCTGGCCGAGACGATCCTTGCCCTGGTGGCCGAATTGAAGCCGATGCTGGAAGCACCGTTGATGGGCTGGGCGCGCGGCAATCTGGATGACATGGAAGCGCAGCTGGTTGGGCTGATCCATCCCGGCTTCCTGCGCGACACGCCGGCCGACGCCCTGGCGCAGTACCCGCGCTACCTGAAAGCGATGATCCTGCGCACCGAACGCGCCAAGCGCGATCCCCCGCGTGACCAGGCGCGCATGCTGGAACTGCACCCGTTCCTGGAGGCGTTGCAGGTGGGCGAGCAGCAGGGCCTGCGCGAACGGCCGCAGTGGCAGGCATTACGCTGGGACCTGGAAGAGCTGAGGGTATCGCTGTTCGCCCAGGAACTGGGCGCACGCACCGGCGTTTCGGCGAAGAAACTGGCACAGCGGGTGACCGCACTGCGCCAGGCCTCGTAACCCCTGGGCTGACCCCGCCGGGTACTGGCTGGCGGGGTCAAGCGGAATGGCATCCACGCATGGCGTGGATCTACTGCGGGACGTGGCGCAGCAGGTTGTCGCCAATCGTTGGCTTGGCTCTACAGCAAAGCCAGGCCGTTACTTGGTGCGGCGGACCTTGGGCTGGGTGTTCACGCCTTCGACCTTCAGGTACCACACGCCCATCACCCCGGGGCTGATGCTGACTTTCGGCGATTGCTTGCGTACGCCGGAAACCGAGGTGGTATCGGTCTGTTCCCACTGCTGGCCATTGTCCAGCACGTAGATCCGGCCCTTGCCGAAACCGCGGAACTCGCCCTGCAGCACGCCGCTGATCGGTTCGTTGCTGCCGAAGTCGAAGAAGCCGCGGTTCTTCACGATCACTTCCTGGCGGCCTTCCTCACGCGCTTCTTCGCGCACCGCAGCGACCGCCTCGGTGGTGGCGGCTTCAACCTTGCCCTGCAGCCAGCGGTTGAGCGTGGCCAGCTCGGCGGCATTGAGCTTGTCCAGGCCTGCGGCCTTGAATTCGGCCGGCGACATCTGCTGCTGCAGGTCGCCCTGCACCACGCGCTGGGCCAGCGCGGGCGCCGACAGGGACAGCAGCACGGCGGCACAGGCCAGCAGGCGAGGGCGGAAAGGCAGGGTGATCGAAGGCATGCGGAACTCTCCCGTGGATGTCGGCGAGTGTAGCGGCATGTCCACATTCCCGGCGATGCTGGCCGCGGCGATTGTTCCTGAACGGCTGCGGCGCTAGTGTAGGGGCTTCTGTCTTGCCTGCTCGATGCTGTGAACCGCGCTTCCGTCCCCGGCCTGGATGCCTTGTTGAACCGCCCCTCGGCAGCCGTGCTGCCGGCTCCGCTGCGCCAGGCCCTGCGCGGGCATTGGGAAGCGCCCGACTGCGACCCGCAGATGCGTGCCAGCTGGTCGGTGCTGGGCGATACCCTGGACGCGCTGGCGATGCTCTCGGCAGACGAGGGTGCCGTGGTGGCGGCCCTGCTGTTCGATCTGCCGGGCCTGCGCGTCCATCTCGATGCACTGCCGCTGGGCAGCCACAAAGCGGCGGTGATCGGCCTGCTCGATGGACAGGATGCGGCCGATCCCGTCTGGGCACTGCATGCCGGTCGCGAGGCCGGCCGCAACAGCGAAGGCCTGCGCCGGTTGCTGCTGGCCATCATCCGCGACCTGCGGGTGGTACCGATCCTGCTGGCCCGGCAGCTGGCGCGCATGCGCGCGGCCGACAAGCTCGATGAGGAGCAGCGCCGCGCGCTGGCCCAGTTGACCCGCGACATCCATGCGCCGCTGGCCAACCGGCTCGGCATCTGGCAGTTGAAGTGGGAGCTGGAAGACCTGGCCTTCCGTCACCTGGAGCCGGAAACCTACCGGCGCATCGCGCGTGAGGTCGACGAAACCCGCATCGCCCGCGAGCGTTATGTCGAGAATGTGAAAAAGGTGCTGTCGCGCGAACTGGGCGTGCAGGGCATCCGCGCCGAGGTCAGCGGCCGGCCCAAGCACATCTACAGCATCTGGCGGAAGATGCAGAAGAAGCGCCTGGCTTTCGACCAGCTGTATGACATCCGTGCGGTACGGGTGATGGTCGACGACGTCGCCGCCTGTTACGCCGCGCTCGGCGTGGTGCATGCGCTGTGGGCACCGGTGCCGAGCGAGTTCGACGATTACATCGCCCGGCCCAAGGCCAACGATTACCGCTCGCTGCACACGGCGGTGGTTGGCCCGGAAGGGCGCACCATCGAAGTGCAGATCCGCACCCACGACATGCACGCGCAGGCCGAGCTGGGCGTGGCCGCGCACTGGAAGTACAAGGAAGGCGGCAAGGGCGCGGAGAAGTCGTTCGATCGCAAGATCACCTGGATGCGGCAGCTGCTGGAGCAGGCGCAGGACGGGCAGGGCAATGAACTGGCCGGGGCGCTTGATGCCGAGCTGACCGAAGACCGTGTCTACGCGCTGACCCCGAAGGACGAGGTGCTGGACCTGCCGCAGGGCGCAACACCGCTGGATTTTGCCTACCAGGTGCACACCATGGTCGGGCACCGCTGCCGTGGGGCCAAGGTCAACGGCCGCATCGTGCCGTTGACCTACCGCCTGCGCAGCGGGGATCGCGTCGAGATCCTCACCGGCAAGGAGGCCGACCCGCGCCGCGACTGGCTGATGCCGGCCAACGGCTTCCTGGCCAGCAACCGCTCGCGCGAGAAGGTGCGCAGCTGGTTCCACAAGCTGGACCGTGCGCGCAACGTGCAGGCAGGGCGCGAGCTGCTGGAGCGCGAACTGAAGCGGCTGGGCCTGCAGCATTCGGACCTGTCCGCGGCGGCGAAGAAGTTCCATGCCGACAGTGTCGACGACCTCTACATCCAGGTCGCCCTGGGTGATACCGGCCCCAACCAGGTCAGCCGTTCGCTGCTGGAAGCCGAGCGTGCGGCCAGCCAGCCGGCGCCGACGTCGGCATTGCCGCGGCCGACCGCGCGCCGCGAGAACCTGGGCAAGTCCAAGTTCACCGTACAGGGCGTGGGCAACCTGCTGGTGCAGCTGGCGCGTTGCTGCCAGCCGGTGGCGGGCGAACCGATTGTCGGCTACCTGACCCGTAGCCGGGGTGTCACGGTGCATCGTGCAGACTGCGTGGCACTGGCGCGGCTGGCTGCGACCAGCCCGCAGCGGATCCTGCCGGTGGAATGGGGCCAGGCCGGCGGTGGCTATGAAGTGGACGTGGTGGTCGACGCAGTGGACCGCCGCTGGCTGCTGAAGGACATCACCAACCTGATCGCACAGGAAGACGCCTACGTGCTGGACATCCACAGCGACAACGTCCGCAACAGTGGCCGCGCGCATCTGCGCCTGCGGCTGAAGGTCAGCGACTACGGCCAGCTGTCGAATCTGCTGGGCAAGCTCGATGCGTTGCCCGGCGTCAGCGAGGCGCGTCGTCTGGGCTGAGCTTCACGCTGCCCCGGCTACCCTGCACGCATGGAACGCGAGCCCCCGCATCGCTCACACGGCGCCGCACATCCGGCGCTCGATCGCGTTCGCCGTGAAAGCCGCTGGTGGTGGCTGCAGGCGCGCCATGCACGCCGGGTGTGGCGTTGGGCGCTGTTGACGGCTGCAGCCGTGTTCGTGCTGCTGGTGCTGGTGCGCAAACCGCTGGCGGACTGGTTCTGGGATGAGCCACAGATAGAGCAACTGCTGGCCGAGGGCGATCGCGCGCTGGCAGAAGGTCGCTTGACCGCGGGCGACGGCAGCGGCGCGCGAGAACGCTATCAGGCGGTACTGGCCCTGGATGGCGACCGTCCGCAGGCACGACAGGGCTTGGCCCGAACCGGTGCGGCAGCGCTGCAGCACTCACGCGAGCGGCTGCAGGCGGGCGACCTGGACGGCTGCGCGCAGGCGCTGGCGTTGGCGCGTGAGCTGCAGGTGCCGCGTGCCGAGGCAGACGCGGTGGCCCAGCAACTGCAGGCGCGTCGTCGTGCTGGGGCTGGCATCGGCGCCTTGCTTGCGCAGGCCCGCAATGCCTTTGCAGCGGGGCGGCTGGACGACGGCGACAGCAGTGCGTTGCCGTTGTTCCAGCGGGTGCTGACGCTGCAGCCGGACAACCTGCCTGCGCTGGAAGGTCGCGAGGATGCATTGAGCGACCTGCTGCAGCAGGCGCGTGCACAGGCCGCGCGCGGCGAATTGGCCACGGCGGCTGTGATCCTGCAGCGCGCACGTCAGTTCGATGCAGGTCATTCCGAGCTTCCTGCCAGCCAGGAAGCGCTCTCCCAGGCCGTCGATCAACGGCTGCAGCAGGGTCAGCGTGCGCTAAAACGGCAGCAGCTTGAGACGGCTGCGGATAGTTTCCAGGCCGTGCTGGCGGTCACGTCCGATGATCCCACTGCACTGCGTGGGCGCGAGCAGACCGTGCAGGCATTGCTGGCGCGCAGCCAGAAGCGGGCCGACGATTTCCAGTTCGAGGCGGCCGACAAGGATGCTGCGCTGGCGGCAGGTCTGGGTGCCTCGCAAGCGGCGCAGCAGCAGCTTGCACAGCGCCTGCAGCGTGCGCGGCAGGCACGCCAGTCGTTGCAGCAGCCGGGCATCAGCGCTGCCCAGCGTGAGCGCCAGCTGCGTGATCGGTTGCGCCAGATCGATCGCGCCGAGCGTGCCGGGCAGTGGATCACCCCCCCCGGGCACAGCGCCTTCGATGCGCTGCGCGAAGCGCAGGCACTGGCACCGCGCGACAGCCGGGTCAAGGCGGCGGCAGCGCGCCTGCTGCCCGCCAGCAGGTCCTGTTTCGATGACAACCTGCGACAGAACCGGGTGCAGGCCGCAGGTGCCTGCCTGCAAGCGTGGCAGACCCTGGCGCCGACGGCCGCAGGATTGCCCGATGCGCGTTCCCGCCTGGCCCAGCGCTGGCTGGCGATCGGCAGCGAACGGCTGGGTCGTGGTGATGTGGAATTTGCCGCCTCGGCCGTGGAGCAGGTGCGGCGGTTGCAGCCGGATCTGGCCGAGCTTGCCGCGTTCGAGGACCGCCTGCGGCACGCAGGCGGCCACATCGACTAGTCGAAGAACACCCGCTGCACGGTTGCCGATGCGGCATCCAGCGAGAAATGTTCGGCCACGTTGGCCAAGCCAGCGGCGGCCAGCTGCTGCCAGAGCACAGGGTCCTGGTACAGGCGGACCACCGCATCGGCAAAGCCCGCTGCATCGTCGGCCACCAGCACGTCCTGGCCGGCACGCAGGTGCATGCCTTCCACCGCGCAGGTGGTGCCGACCACGGGCTGGCCATGGGCCATGCTCAGGTTGATCTTGCCCTTCACGCCGGCGCCGAAACGCAGCGGCGCGATGGCGATCCGGGCACCGTCCATGTACGGAACGATGTCTTCGACGAAGCCATGCATCACTACGCCCGGCTGGTTGGCTGCCAGGGCAAGCAGCGTGTCCGGTGCACCGGCACCGATGCAATGCAGGCGCACCTGCGGCAGCGCCGCGCGGACGTGCGGGAACACATCGCCGATGAACCACTCCATCGCATCCAGGTTCGGCGGATGGCGGAAGCCGCCGACGAACACCAGGTCGTGGCGCTGCGCGAACGGTGCACCCGTGCCGGCGACCTCATGCAGGTTGGAGATCAGCTCCACCCGGACCTGGGGCGCATCGGCCTGCAGCTGTTCGCGCTCGGCGGCGCTGACCAGCACGGTGATGTCGCACCGGTCCATCACTGCCAGTTCGCTGGCGCGGGTGCGTTCGGCGTTGCGCAGCAGGCCAGCATCGCCCGCCACTTCCGCACCCCTGCGTTCGCGCAGGTAGTGCAGGTCGACGGTGTCGAACACGGTGCGGGCCTGCGGCGCATAGCGCTCAAGCAGCGGCAGGCATTCATTGGCGACGTGGTGGCGCACCATCATCACCACGTTGAAGCGGGTGCCGTGGCTGCGCAGCCAGCCTGCAACACCGTCCAGGAAGGGCGTATACCAGACTTCCACGCCCATCCGCTGCAGGGCTTCGGTCGCCACGCCGCCGTGTTCGCGCCGGGTGGGCACGAACACCACGTGGGCGCCGCCCTGCAGCAGCAGGCGGATCAGGTTGACCTGCCGCAGCGAGCCGGAGTCGCGCTCCGGGCGCGGCACTTCCTCATCCAGGATCAACACCTGGCGACGGCCGCGCAGCAGCAGCGCCGGCGAAGGTACCTCGCCGAGCTTCGGATGGGAGGCCAGTTCAGCGGCCCATCTGGCTGCGAAAATACCTTGGTTGCGTAACTGGTAGGCCTTCACGCCGCTGCCGGTATCGGTGCCATTGCTGGTGCCTTCATCGTGGATCACCCGGCTGGCCGGTTGCACCAGCACGCGCAGGCCCTGTGCCCGCACGCGGAAGGCCAGGTCGGTATCTTCGTAGTAGGCGGGCTTGTAGCGGGTGTCGAAACCGCCCAGCTGCTGCCACAGGGCACGCGGCAGCATCAGCGCGGCGCCGGAGCAGTAATCGACGTCGCGCAGGCTGGCGAAGCGGGGATCATCGGCGGCTTCGAAACGGCCGTAGCTCCAGCCGCTGCCATCGCTGAAGATCACCCCGCCCGATTCCTGCAGGCGGCCGTCGGGGTACAGCAGCTGGCTGCCGACCAGACCGGCATCGGCGACGGTCGCAAAGGTGTCCAGCAATGCCTCCAGCCAGCCCGGCTGCGGCACGGTATCGTTGTTGAGCAGCACCACATAGTGGCCGCGCGTGCGCGACACGCCATCGTTGCAGGCCTCGATGAAACCACCGTTGTGCTCGCGGACTTCGTAGCGCAGGCCACTGATCTGCGGCATCCACTGCACCGTTGCGTCGCTGCTGCCGTCGTCCACCACCAGGATTTCGCAGGCCACCGACGGCGGGTGCGCGGCCAGGGCGCGCAGGCAGGCCAGGGTATGGTCGACGTGGTTGTACACCGGAATGACGATGCTGACGTCCGGGGTATCGCTGGTGGGCACCGCAAAGGGAGCGAACGGCTGTGCCGGTGGCAGGTAGAGCGGCTTGCGCGGTGCCGGCACCGCGCGCTGGGCGTGGACCCGGATCCGCTGCCATGTGGCCCGCCAGCCGCGGGTGCGCAGGCTGGCCAGGCTGCGGCGGGCCAAGCCGGTCAGGCGATTGATCAGGTAGCGGATTTCGGCCAGGGACATCGCCATCCGGTTGCAACTCCAGCTTAAGCAGGGGGGCCGGGAGAATTCGCCTGCCGCAGCGGCTGGGGTAGACTCGCCAGACCCTACATTGTCGCATTCCCGTGCCCCGACGCTACGATTCAGACGATATCGACGATTTCGACGACGACGACCAGCAGGACACCGGTCCGCTCTGGCGCCGCCGGCTGATCACCTGGAGCATGGCGGCGGTCGCGTTGGGATTGGGTTTCCTGATCCCCTATACGCTGTACCTGAACCAACAGGTGACGCAGCGCTTCGGTGAACTGCGCTGGCAGATCCCGACGCGCGTCTATGCACGCCCGCTGGTGCTGATGCCCGGCAAGGCGATGGATGCGGCAACCCTGAAGACCGAACTGGCCGCCTCGGCCTATCGCGATGATGGCCAGGGCAAGGATCCGGCAACCTATGCGGTGCAGGGCGGGCGCTTCGTCATCTCCAGCCGCGGTTACAACGATGTCGATGGCCACGTTGCTGCGCGCCGGGTCGAGCTGTCGCTGTCCGGCGGCAGCATCGCCTCGCTGCGCGACGCCGACAGCCGCAAGGCGCTGAAGGCAGCCCGCATGGATCCTGCGCGCATCGCCACGCTGTATGGGCAGAAGCAGGAAGAGCGCCGCCTGATCCGCATGAACGAGGCCCCGGACCTGTTGGTCACTGGCCTGCAGGCGGTCGAGGACAAGGACTTCAACCGCCATCACGGCATCGATCTGTCCGGCATCGCACGCGCGGTCTGGGTGACTGTCCGCTCCGGTGGGCAGAGCCGCCAGGGTGCTTCCACCCTGACCCAGCAGCTGGCCCGCAGCGGCCTGCTGGGAATCGGCAAGGAACAGACCGTCACCCGCAAGTTCAACGAGGTGCTGTATGCGTTGATCATGGAAGCGCGCTATGACAAGCGCACCATCTTCGAGGCGTACCTCAACCAGGTGTATCTGGGCCAGCGCGGCAGCCAGGCGATCCACGGCATGTCCTCCGGTGCCGAGTTCTGGTTCGGCCGCGATCTCTCCTCGCTGGAAACCGAGCAGATCGCGCTGTTGATCGGCCTGGTCAAGGGGCCGTCCTACTACGACCCGCGGCGTAATCCCGAGCGGGCGCTGGACCGTCGCAACTTCGTGCTGGGCAAACTGCACGAGGCGACCTTGATCGATGATGCCGAGTACCAGCGTGCGTTGAAGGCGCCGCTGGGCGTGCCCAAGACCCCGGGCCTGGTGGCGGCCAACCGCTTCCCGGCCTACGTCGACCTGGTGCGTCGCCAGCTTGCCCACGACTATCCGGAATCGGCCCTGCAGGGCGCCGGCCTGAGCGTGATGAGTGGTATGTCGCCGTCCGCACAGGCCTATGCCGAAGGCGCGGTCACGCGCACCATCAAGTCGCTGGAAAGCAAGCGTCGCCCCGAGCTGCAGGCCGGCCTGGTGATGACCGACGTGCACAACGGTGACGTGGTGGCGGTGATCGGCAGCCGCGAAGTGTCCGAGGTCGGCTTCAACCGTGCCATCGAGGCGCAGCGCCCGGTCGGCTCGCTGCTCAAGCCGTTCGTGTACCTGCTCGCGCTCGCGCAGCCGGACCGCTATTCGCTGGCCAGCTGGGTCGATGATTCACCGGTGACCGTGCAGCTCAGCCGCGGCCGCAACTGGAACCCCGGCAATGCGGACAACCGCAGCCACGGCACCGTGCGCCTGATCGATGCGCTCGCCCACTCCTACAACCAGGCGACGGTACGGGTGGGCATGCAGGTCGGCCCGGAACGGGTGACGCAGCTGATCCACGTGCTGGCCGGCATCAAGGCCGAGGCGAACCCGGCGGTGATCCTCGGCTCGACCGACCAGAGCCCGTACGCGATGGCGCAGCTGTACCAGTTCCTGGCATCGGGCGGCGAGATCCAGCCGCTGCACGCGGTGCGTGGCGTCCTTGATCCGCAGGGCAAGCTGCTCAAGCGCTACGACAAGACCCCTGCACCGGCACAGGAAGGTGACTCGATTGCCGCCAACCTGATCAGCATCGGCCTGCAGCAGGTGGTGGCCAGTGGTACCGCGCAGCGTTTGAACGCCGATGGCCTGGGCCGCCTGCAGCCGGCCGGCAAGACCGGCACCACCAACGATGGCCGCGACAGCTGGTATGCCGGTTACACCGGCGATCACCTGGCGGTGATCTGGATGGGCAACGATCAGAACGAACAGGCTGGCCTGTACGGCGCCACCGGCGCGATGCGGGTGTGGTCGGGCATCTTCCAGCGCCTGCCGACGGCGCCGTTGAAGGTCAGCAACAAGGGCCTCGACTGGCAGCCGGTTGCCGCTACGGGAACCAACAGCACCGATGAAGGGTGCCCGGGTGCCCGCCGCTTCCCGTTCGTGGTGGGCTATGCGCCTGCGTATGAACCTTGCGCACCGGCGGCCTTGCCGGACGCGCAGGGCGGTGCGGAAGGCGAGGGCGGCGGCTGGCGCAGCTGGTTCGGCCTTGACCGTAAGCCCGAACCCGCTGCTGAACCTGCCGCAGCACCCGCTGCAGCGACTCCTCCTCCAAGCCGATGATGCCGATGACTATCCGTTCGCTGTTCCAGCCCTTGGTCCTGAGTGGCCTCAGCCTGGCCCTGGCGGCCTGCGTGAGCAGCGCGCCGCAGGTGGTCAAGCCGGTGGATACCACCACGCCCGCACAGCGGCTGGCAGCCGTGGAAGCCGCAGCCGGGCCGGATGACAAGGAACTGTCGGTGCAGCCACTGCGCGATTCCCAGGTTGAGGATCTGCGGCAGACGGCGCTGACCCAGCGCAAGGCCAATGATCTGGCTGGCGCGGCCGGCAGCCTGGACCAGGCGTTGCAGATCGTGGCCGGTGATCCGTCGGTATTGCAGGAACGCGCGGAACTGGCGCTGCTGCAGGGCCAGTGGGCGGAGGCGGAAACGTTCGCACGCAAGGCTGTGGACCTTGGCTCGAAGACGGGGCCGTTGTGCCGTCGGCACTGGGCGACGATCGAGCAGGCGCGCCTGGCGCGGGGCGAGAAGGAGAATGCGGTGTCCGCGCACGCGCAGATTGAAGGCTGCACGGTGCCGGGGATCAAGCGGTACTGAGTTTCCAGCCAACGGCGCAGCCCCTCGTGGCTGGCTGCCTGGTCGCGCAAAAGCCGCGCTGGGCCGGGCAGGTTGGATTCGCGGGGGACGCCGTGAACCCATCCCTGGGGGCTTGGCCGCGGCATCCATGCCGCGGACACCCCCGCGMACCCAMCCYGCCCGRCCYCYGACAGTTTCCGTGTGCGGTCAGCCACGGAAAAGAAAAAGAAAATCAATAGCGGGTCGCGCGCTGCGCGCACTCGCTGCTGGGTCGGATCCGTTTCCGCAGGAAAACGGATCCGACCCCTTCTACTTTCTCAGTTACACCAACCGCTTCCGCCCTGCCTTTGCATTCCGTCAACGGGAAACTGTCGAAGGCGGGGCTGTGGGTTTGCGGGGTGTCCGCGGCATGGATGCCGCGGCCAAACCCCCAGGGATGGGTTTACGGCGTCCCCGCAAACCCACAGCCCCCCGCCAGCCCTCAGTACAACCCAGAGCCATGAACAAACGCTGTTGCCGTTGCTTTTGCTTGTGTTCTGGCCTGAAACGGGTGCCGGGCAGCGCCCGGCCGGGTATCCTTTCCACCTGATGTCCGACCTTGTCCATGCCAGCCGCGAAGCCCTCAGCGAAGGCGGCGCGCTCGCCTCCCATCTGGACGCGTTCGTTCCGCGTCCTGCGCAGCTGCGCCTGACCGAGGCCATTGCCGCGTCGATGCAGCAGCGCGACCTGCTGCTCGCCGAAGCCGGTACCGGCACCGGCAAGACCTTTGCCTATCTGGTGCCGGTGCTGCTGTCCGGAATGCGCACCATCATTTCCACCGGCACGCGCGCGCTGCAGGACCAGCTCTACCACCGTGACCTGCCACGCGTGCGCCAAGCGCTGGGCGTCGGCCTGCGCAGCGCGTTGCTGAAGGGACGCAGCAACTACCTGTGCCGCTATCGCCTGCAGCAGGCACGCGGTGAACCGCGCTTTTCCAGCCCCGAACAGGCGGCACAGTTCCAGCGCATCCTGGCGTGGTCCGGTCGCTCGGATTCGGGCGATATCGCCGAACTTGATGGCCTGGCCGACGACTCGCCGCTGCTGCCGATGGTCACTTCCACCGTCGACAACTGCCTGGGCAACGAGTGTCCGTTCTGGGAGGACTGCTTCGTCGTGCGGGCCCGCCAGCGTGCCCAGGCCGCCGACCTGGTCGTGGTCAATCACCACCTGCTGCTGGCCGATCTTGCGCTGAAGCAGGAGGGCTTCGGCGAACTGCTGCCCGGTGCGCAGGCCTTCGTCATCGACGAGGCCCATCAGTTGCCCGAACTGGCCGCGCAGTTCTTCGGCGAGGGCTTCGGCATGCGCCCCTGGCAGGAACTGGGCCGTGACTGCCTGGTTGAAGCGCGCGGCGTGGGTGGCGCACAGTCGGCACTGCAGGAACCGGTCGATCATCTGCAGCAGGCGTTGTCTGCGCTGCGAGCTGCGATGGAGGGGCTGCCCGCGCGCGGCACGCAGTGGCGGGCATTGGCGATGCCGCAGGTACGCGAGGGTTTCGATGCGGTGATGTCCAGCCTGGTGGTGCTGGAGCAGGCATTGCAACCGCTGCGCGAAGCCGCTGCTGGCCTGGATGCCTGCCATGCGCGCGCACGTGAGGCGATTTCGCGGCTGGGCCGTTGGCTGGGGGATGAAGAACCCGCGCTCGACTTCGATGCCGATCCTGCAGAAGCGACCGCCGCCGCTGGTGACGTGCTCTGGTATGAACTGACCGCGCGCGGTTTCCGCTGCCAGCGCACGCCGATGGATGTGTCCGCGCCGCTGCGCGAACATCGCGAGCGCAGCCATGCAGCGTGGATTTTCACCTCCGCCACGCTGACCGTTGGCGGCGGCTTCGAGCACATCGCCACGCGCCTGGGCCTGGATGATCCACAGACGCTGGTACAGCCCAGTCCGTTCAACTGGCCCGAGCAGGCACTGTGCTACCTGCCTGAAGGCCTGCCGGATCCGGCTGCGCGCGGTTTCGGAACCACGCTGATCCAGGTGCTGCGTCCGGTGCTGCAGGCGTCGCAGGGCAGGGCGTTCCTGTTGTTTGCTTCGCATCGTGCGCTGCGCGAGGCGGCCGAGGCGCTGCGTGATGGGCCCTGGCCGCTGTTCGTGCAGGGCGAAGCGCCGCGCGCGACCCTGCTGCAGCGTTTCCGCGAATCCGGCAATGGCGTGCTGCTGGGCTCGGCCAGCTTCCGCGAGGGCGTGGATGTGGTCGGCGAGGCATTGAGCGTGGTGGTGATCGACAAGCTGCCCTTCGCCACGCTCGATGATCCGGTGTACGAAGCGCGGCTGGATGCCATACGCACCCAGGGCGGCAATCCCTTCCGCGACGAGCAGTTGCCGCAGGCGGTGATTGCCCTGAAGCAGGGCGTTGGCCGCCTGATCCGCAGCGAGACCGACCGTGGCGTGCTGGTGCTGTGCGACCCGCGCCTGCTCAACCGGGGTTATGGCAAGGTCTTCCTGCAGTCGCTGCCGCCGTTCCGGCGAACCCGGGCCCTGGCCGATGTGCAGGCCTTCTTTGCGCCACAATGGGCGCCCGTGGCAGATGCTGCTGCCCCGACCGCCGCCGTGGCGGGGCCGGAGCCGGCTCCCGGCGCCACGTTCCCCCTGTTCTGACCCGATCCGATGAAACTGCTCGCCTTTGAAACCGCCACCGAAGCCTGTTCCGTAGCCCTGCATGTGGATGGGCAGGTACTGGAACGCTTCGAGATCGCCCCCCGCCGGCATGCCGAACTGAGCCTGCCGTGGGCGGAGGAGCTGCTGGCCGAGGCCGGCATCAGCCGCCGCCAGCTGGACGGCATCGCGCTCAGCCGTGGTCCCGGTGCGTTCACCGGTGTGCGCTTGGCGATCGCGTTGGCGCAGGGCATCGCGCTGGCGCTGGATCGGCCGTTGTTGCCGGTGTCGACGCTGCAGGTGCTGGCGCTGCGCGCGCCGGTGGAAGAGAACCAGATCCTGTCGGCGATCGATGCGCGGATGGGCGAGTTGTACGTGGCGCGCTTCGAGCGCGTGGATGGACTGCCGGTGGCGCGGGATGCCGAGCGCGTGTGCGTGCCGGCGGCGGTGTCGTTGCCGGAAGCCGCGTCCGTCTACGGCGTCGGCACCGGGTTTGCCGCGGCCGAGGGCGCGCTGGTCGCGCAACTGGGGGCTGGCCTGCGCCGCTTCGATGCGACGGCGCTGCCGCGTGCAGCGGATGTGCTGGCACTGGCGGTACCGGCGTTCGCGCGCGGCGAAGGCATTGCGCCGGAGAAGGTCGAGCCGGCGTACCTGCGTGACAACGTGGCGCTGACGCTGGTCGAGCAGCAGGCGGCGCGGGATGCCAAGGCGAAGGCCAACGGCTGAGCCCCTCGTGGCGGGTGGTGGGTCGCTGAAAGCAGAAGCCGTGGGTTGGCCGGGCGGGTGGGCTACGCAGGGGACGCCGTGAATACGTCCCTGTAGGCTCGGGCGCGCCATCCATGGCGCTTACGCCCCTGCGCAGCCCACCCGCCCGGCCACGGATAGTTTCCGTGCGCGTCCGCCACGGAGAATCAAGAACAAAATCAAARTCAAAMGCCGGTCGCTTCGCTCGCATCCACGCATGGCGTGGATCTACCGTGCAGGCATGGCGTGGATGCATCGTGTCGACCAAGGTCGACAGCTACCAACAGCAAAGATGCGCCGCGATCTGTCAGGGGTGGGGCGGTGTGGGCTTGCAGGACCGTTGGCGCCATGGATGGCGCCATCGAGCCCCCATGGATGGGTTTACGGCGTGTCCTGCAAGCCCACACCGCCCCGCCAAACCGAACAGCCCAACCGCCGCTCTTGATCTTGCCGTTGCAGTTGCCGTTGCTGTTGCTTGCAGCGGGTCCCGGGCCGCAGGCCCGGGCAGAAAACCTTACCGGTCGTCGCGCAGTTCGCCACCGGGCAGGAACACCCACGTGCGGGTGACCTGCAGGATGTCGATCTGGTCTTCGCTGTCGGGCAACGGCGGGAACGGTTGCGCCAGCTGGATCACCCGCAGCGCGGCCTCGTCCAGCAGCGGCGTGCCGCTGGACTTCAACACCCGGCTGCTTTCCACGCTGCCGTCGCGGCGTACCCCCACGCTGATCACCACCTGTCCCCCCAGCCGGCGCTGCCGTGCTTCGTCGGGGTAGTTCAGGTTGCCGACCTGCTCGGCGCGGTCCACCCACGCACGCAGGTAATTGGCGTAGGCGTATTCGCGCGTGCTGGCCGAAACGAATTTCCGGTTCGGGCGCTTGGCGTACTGCGCCGAACGCAGGTGCACTTCCGCCGCCAGCCGCGCCATTTCAGCATCGCGCTGTTCGCGCGCGGTCATCGGAGCATCCGGTGTTGGTTGCAGCGGGGTAGGGCGCGACTGCGCCACGGCCACGGTGTCCTGGCCATTGCGGCTGCTGACCACCCGCGCCTGCGGTGGTGGCACTGGTGCTGCCGACTGTTGCTGCTGGGGTACCGGACTGATGCCGGACTGGGCCTGCGGCACGATGCCGGCCTGGTTGTCGCGGGGGCGCTGCGCACGATCGTGCTCGCCACCGCCTTCCTGGCTGGCGGCAGCCAGGAAATCGGCCTGCTTCGGGGTCAGCGCGGTGCGGGTCTGGCTGAAGATCACTTCCAGGGTCGGCACCAGTGGCGCGTCGCCTTTCACGGCAAAGCCGACCCCGAGGATCAGCAGGGCGTGCACCAGCACCGACAGGGCGATGGTGGCGCCCAGCCGCTGCGCTTCGCGCGGCGGCGGGGCGAGGACGGCAGGTGCGGCATCCATCAGTGCAGATCGGCCTCGATCGCGTCGAACAGGGTGCCGGCGATGTTCAGGCCGTACTGCGCGTCCAGCTCGCGCACGCAGGTCGGGCTGGTCACGTTGACCTCGGTCAGGTAGTCGCCGATGACGTCCAGGCCGACGAAACGCATGCCGCGACGCTTCATTTCCGGGCCGACCTGGGCGGCGATCCAGCGGTCGCGTTCGCTCAGCGGACGGCCTTCGCCGCGGCCACCGGCGGCCAGGTTGCCGCGGAACTCATCGCCCTGCGGAATGCGCGCCAGGCAGTAATCGACCGGCTCGCCATCGACCAGCAGGATGCGCTTGTCGCCGGCGGTGATGTCGGGAATGAACTTCTGGGCCAAGGCGAGCTTGCGGCCGCCGTCGGTCAGCGTTTCCAGGATCACGTTCAGGTTGGGGTCGCCCTGGCCGCTGCGGAAGATCGAGCGGCCGCCCATGCCATCCAGCGGCTTCAGTACCGCCTGGCCGTGTTCCAGTGCGAAGGCCTTCAGTGCCTTGGCGTCGCGGCTGACCAGGGTCGGTGGGCAGCACTGCGGGAACAGCAGCGCGGCCAGCTTCTCGTTGTAGTCGCGGAGGCCCTGCGGGTTGTTGACCACGCACGCACCGGCGGCGGCAGCGACATCCAGCACCTGGGTGTCGTAGACATACTCGGCGTCGACCGGCGGGTCCTTGCGCATCAGCACGATCTGGCCGGGACCGAATTCGGTCCGGCTGAATGCGCCCAGCTCGTACCAGCCGGCCGGGTCGTCGCGCACCTGCAGGGGGGCGGTCCAGGCCACGGCCACCCCGCCTTCCAGCGCCAGCCCGCCCGGGCGCACGTAGTGCAGGGCATGGCCGCGGCGCTGGGCTTCCAGCAGCATGGCGAACGTGGTGTCCTTGGCGATCTTGATGTGGGCGATGGGGTCCATCACCACGATGACGTTCAACGGCATGGGTGCACCTGTCAGGCAAGGCGTTGATGGTAGCGGCAACGCCGGCCGTGCGCCTCCCCGGCGATGTGCAACGCAGCGTCCCTTGCCGGGCTGCGCAGTGATTGCCAATCCGGTCACGTTCAGCCCGGCGCCACGCCCCGCGCCACGGACCGCCCTTGAAGCGGGCGCGGGAAGTGCGATATAGATACGCTTTCGCAGCGGCTCCCGCCAAAGATTGGGCCGTGCGCTTGGGGAATGGCAATGACTGAAAACACGACTGCGGGCGGGGAGCTCGCAGGACTCCGGGTGATGGTCATCGATGACTCGAAGACCATCCGCAGGACTGCGGAAACACTGCTGAAGCGCGAAGGCTGCGAAGTAGTGACCGCGACGGACGGTTTCGAGGCGTTGGCCAAGATTGCCGACCAGCAGCCGCAGATCATCTTCGTCGACATCATGATGCCGCGCTTGGATGGCTACCAGACCTGCGCACTGATCAAGGGAAACCAGCTGTTCAAGGCGACCCCGGTGATCATGTTGTCGTCCAAGGATGGTCTGTTCGACAAGGCGCGGGGGCGCATCGTCGGCTCGGAGCAATACCTGACCAAGCCATTCACGCGCGAAGAACTGCTGGGTGCCATCCGCACGTACGTCAACGCCTGACCAGGGGGGAAAGGCACAATGGCTCGTATCGTCCTGATCGAGGATTCACCGACCGACCGCGCGGTGTTCACCCAATGGCTGCGCCGTGCCGGCCATGAGGTGCTGGAAGCGGACAACGCCGAAGAAGGCCTGCAGCTGGTCCGCGACCAGGTGCCGCAGCTGGTCCTGATGGACGTGGTGCTGCCGGGCATGAGCGGTTTCCAGGCGACCCGGGCGATGGCCCGCGACGCAGCAATCAAGCACATTCCGGTCATCATCGTCAGCACCAAGGCGATGGAAACCGACAAGGCCTGGGGGCTGCGCCAGGGCGCCGCCGACTACATCGTCAAGCCGCCGCGCGAGGAAGAACTCATCGCCCGGATCAACGAGCTGGTGGCCTGATGCGCTCGCCCTTCGACATTCTTGAAGCCTACGAACGGCGCAGCCTGGCCCACGCGGTGCAGCTGCCCGGGCGGCAGTTCGCCCAGGACCTGTGGCGTGGCGTCGGTTTCCGTGTTGGCCAGCGTCGGCTGGTGTCCGATTTCCGCGAAGTGGTGGAGATCGTGCCGATGCCGCCGGTGACCCCGGTGCCCTGCGCGCAGCCGTGGCTGCTGGGCGTGGGCAACCTGCGCGGCAACCTGTTCCCGGTGGTCGACCTGAAGTACTTCCTGGAAGGGGCGCGCACCGTCCAGCAGGAAGGCCAGCGCGTGCTGATCATGCGCCAGGCCGGTGGCGACGTCGCCCTGACCATCGATGAACTGTTCGGCCAGCGCAGCTTCGAGCTGACCCAGCAGATCGAGGCCGGTTCACTGGCCGAGGGACGCTACGGCCACTTCGTCGATCGCGCTTTCCATGCCGATGGCAACGACTGGGGCGTGTTCTCGCTCTCGCTGCTGTCGCGCACCCCTGAATTCCGGCAAGCCGCGGCCTGAGGCCGGGCATCGCCCCCTGCATTGAAAATCGAGGTTGAACGATGAGTACTGCTTCGGATGCCACCAAGTCCGGCAAGCTGCGGCTGGGCGGCAGCAACCTCTGGCTGGCGCTGCTGGCGCTGTCGATGATCCTGTTCGGTGTGAACACCGGCGTGTCCACCTGGCAGGGCAGCCGCCTGGCCGATGCCGGTTCCAAGGCCGCGGACCTGCAGGTGCTGTCGCAGCAGCTGGCCAACCAGGGCCGTGACGCGGTCGGCGGCAACGCGCAGGCCTTCACCGCCTTCAAGGCCACCCGCAACGCGATCGAACAGAACGTGTCGACCCTGCAGGGCCGCTACGGCAACGAACCGGGCGTCTCCCGGGCGATCTCGACCCTGGCCGACACCTGGACGCCGCTGGGCAAGCAGGCAGGCCAGCTGGTGGCCAGTGAACCGGCAGTGCTGGCCCTGGCCGGCAACGCCAACAACTTCTCCGGTGCGGTGCCGGGCCTGCAGGCCCAGTTGAACGAACTGGTGCGTGCGATGTCCGCCTCCGGCGCCCCGGCGTCGCAGGTCTACAGCGCCCTGCAGCAGGTGGTGGTCGCCGGTTCGATGGCGCGTCGCGTGACTGAAATCCGCGCCGGCGGCACGGCTGCTGCCGCTGCCGGTGACGCGCTGGCCCGCGACATCACCGTGTTCTCGCAGGTGCTCGATGCGCTGCGCAATGGCAACGAGGATCTGGGAATCACCGCCGTGCGCGGCGCCGCCGCCGTCGCTGCGCTGGAGCAGTCGCAGCAGAAGTGGCTGGCGATGAAGCAGGACGCCGACGCGATCCTGGCCAGCTCGCGCCAGCTGTTCGCCGCGCAGTCCGCTGCCTCCGCACTGGGCCAGGGTTCGGCGAAGATGCTGACCGACAGCCGCAAGCTGTTCGAAGCCTTCTCCTCGTTCGGTTCGGTGTCCGACACCCGCCTGTTCCCGAACTTCTGGATCGGCGTGGTGTCCGGTGCGCTGTCGCTGATCGCGATCATCGGTTTCGTCTCCACCAATGTGCGCAGCCGCTCGCGCGAGCAGGAACTGCGCTACCAGACCCAGGTGGAGTTCAACAGCCGCAACCAGCAGGCGATCATGCGGCTGCTGGATGAAATCTCCTCGCTCGGTGAGGGCGATCTGACGGTGAAAGCCTCGGTGACCGAGGATATGACCGGCGCGATCGCGGACGCCATCAACTACGCGGTGGATGAACTGCGCCACCTGGTGACCACCATCAACGACACCTCGGCCAAGGTCGCGCTGTCGACCCAGGAAACGCAGGCAACGGCGATGCAGCTGGCAGAAGCGGCCGGCCACCAGGCCAACCAGATCACCTCGGCGTCGGACCGGATCGGCGAAATCGCCGCCAGCATCGAGCAGGTATCGCGCAACTCGGCCGAGTCGGCCGACGTGGCACAGCGTTCGGTGGTGATCGCCGCCGAAGGTGCCGGCGTGGTCCGCGAGACCATCCAGGGCATGGACCAGATCCGCGACCAGATCCAGGAGACCTCCAAGCGCATCAAGCGCCTGGGCGAATCCTCGCAGGAGATCGGCTCGATCGTGGAACTGATCAACGACATTTCCGAGCAGACCAACATCCTGGCATTGAACGCGGCCGTGCAGGCGGCTTCGGCCGGTGAAGCCGGTCGTGGTTTCGCGGTCGTGGCCGACGAAGTGCAGCGCCTGGCAGAACGTACCTCCGGTGCGACCCGACGCATCGAGAACCTGGTGCAGGCCATTCAGGCCGATACCAATGAAGCGGTCACCTCGATGGAGCAGACCACCGCCGAAGTGGTGTCCGGTGCGCGCCTGGCCGAAGACGCCGGTACCGCACTGACCGAGATCGAGCGCGTGTCCAACGCGCTCAACACCCTCATCAAGAACATCTCCATCGCCGCCCAGCAGCAGTCGTCGGCGGCGTCGGACATCACCCGCACGATGGGCGTGATCCGCCAGATCACCGGCCAGACCTCGCAGGGTGCCGGGCAGACCGCCGAGTCGATCGGCCACCTCGCGCAGCTGGCGGCCGACCTGCGTCGTTCGGTCGCCGACTTCAAGCTGCCGGCGTGACACGGGCAGGGTGGCGAGCAAGGAACCAGTCGATGAAGCATTTCCATTCCCCACGCCAGGATCCGCGCGACCGTCGCGCGGCGGCGACCGGAGCGCATCCATGAGCAGCCTGCGCGATGCGATGAGCCACGCAGCCTTGGGCTGGGTCAAGCCCGAGCTGGACGAGACCCTGCGCCTGGTGCGCAACGAGGTCGAGTACTTTGCCGAAGACCCGGGCGACAGCAGCCGCATGCGCATCTGCGCCGGCTACCTGCACCAGGTGCAGGGCACGCTGCGCATGGTTGAACTGTATGCACCGGCGATGGTGGCCGAAGAGCTGGAACAGCTCGCCATTGCTGTCGGCAAGGGCGAGGTCGCCGAGCGTGATGAGGCCTGCGCCACCCTGATGCGCGGCAGCGTGCTGCTGCCGGATTACCTGGAGCGCCTGCAGAACGGACACCGTGACATTCCGATCGTGCTGCAGCCCCTGCTCAACGAGATCCGCGCCGCCCGTGGCGAAGCGCTGATCAACGACAGCGTGCTGTTCGCGTTCGCGCCCGATTCGGTGACCGCCACCGAAGCGGAACTGGACCATGCACGCGGCAGCCTCAGCGGCCGCAACCGCGAGCTGCTGGACACCGTTGGCAACGCGGTCAAGGAAGAACTGCTGCAGGTCAAGGACGCGCTGGACCTGCACCTGCGTACCGACGGCGCGCCGCAACAGCTGCAGGAGCAGGTGACCAAGCTGGGCTCGGTGGCCGATACGCTGGGCATGCTCGGCCTGGGGGCCGCGCGGGGCGTGGTCGTGCAGCAGCGTGACGCGCTGCGCGGAGTCGTCGAAGGCCGCCAGCAGATCGACGAAGACATGCTGCTGGATATCGCCGGTGCGCTGCTCTATGTCGATGCATCGCTGGACGACCAGGTTGCACACCTGGGTGCCAGTGGCAGTGGCCAGGATGATCCGAGCGCGGTGGAGAACCGGCGCACGGTGGAGGTGCTGGCGCACGAGGCGATCGCCAATTTCGCCGCCGCCCGCGAGCATTTCGTCGCTTTCATTGAAACCAGCTGGAACCATGCCGAACTGCAGGACGTGCCGCGCCTGCTCGGGGATGTCTCCGGCGCATTGCGCATGCTCGACCTGGGCACCGCTGCCGACTACCTGCGCGGCGTTCAGCAGTACATCGAAGCCGAGCTGATCGGCCGCCAGCGCGTGCCCAGTGGACGCCAGCTGGACACCCTGGCCGACGCCATGGCCAGCCTGGAGTACTACCTGGAGGCCCTGCGTGACCGCCGTCCGGGTCGCGAGGACATCCTCGACATCACCCGCAGCAGCCTGGAGGCCCTGCGCTACTGGCCGCTGCCCGAGCGTGACGTGGTCACTGCCGAAGCCGTGCAGCCGGTCGTGCGTGAGGCCGTGGCCGTGCCGGCCGCGCCACTGCAGATCGAACCGCTGGATATCGACGTGCAGGCCTCCGCGCCGGCACCGGGTGACGTGCCGGCGCCGCTGCCCGATTTCACCTTCGACCCGCTGCCGGAGGCTACGCCCGCCGACAACGGCCTGATGTTCGGATCGCTGGGTACGCCAGCGTTGTCGGCCGAACCGCACGGCACCCCGCCGCCCCTGTTGTTCGCTGCCTCCAGCGCCCCCGCGCCGGAAGTGCCGCAGTGGGAACTGGGTGGATTCGACGCGCCGGCAGGGAGTGCTGCCGAACGCCGCGACGAGCGTGCGCCGACGTTCGACAGCTTCGATCCGGTCAGTTTCGACCCTGTGTCAGCCGAACAGTCCGACGCTGCTGCCTGGATGTTGTCCGAAGCGCCGGTGCTGGATGAGGGCGACACCCAGCTAGCCGCCGTAGACGGCAACGATGACGCCCTGCTGGCGACGTCGTTGGATGAGTCGACGTTTGCCGCGCCGCTGGATGCAGTCGTTTCACCGGCATTCGATCCGGTTGCCGCCGAGCAGGACGGCCAGACGTCGCTGAGCGACGACGTGGTGTTCCGTTTCGACAGCAGCCTGTTGCACAACGCCGATGACGTGTTGTCGCTGGAGGCAATGGAGACCCTGTCGCTGGACGATGAACAGGAGTCGCCTGCGGCGGTGGAGCTCATTGACGCAGTTGCGGTGTCCCAAGCCGACGATGGCCTGGCCATCGCAGAGCTGACCGACGCCAGCGCTGGGACCGATGCTGACGCTTACGTCGCGCCGACCGCTGATCTGCGCGCGTCCGAAGACCTGCCGGCATCGGCGGCTGTGCCGACCGTGGCCCTGGTCGATGTGGATACCATCGCGCCGATCGACTTCAGCGAAGCCGATGCGCAGTTCTTCGCAGAGCTGAATGCTGCCGCCGCCGGCTTCAATCCCCAGGCCATGCCGGCCACCGTCGTGGCGAGTGAAACCGTGCCGCCGACCGTGGCCGAGGGCGGGTTCGATGCGGGTTTCGACGACGATGCCGAAAACATCGACCAGGACATCCGCGAGGTGTTCCTGGAGGAATTTGACGACGAACTGGGCAATCTCGGCACGCTGCTGCTGGCATGGCGCATGCAACCGGACAACATGGACCGGCTGCGGCCGATCCGGCGCATTTTCCACACACTGAAGGGCAGTGGCCGCCTGGTTGGCGCACGTACCCTGGGTGAGTTCGCGTGGAAGATCGAGGGCATGCTCAATCGCGTGCTCGACGGCAGCCGTGCCCCCACGCCGGCGGTGCTGGCGATGGTCGATCACGCATATGCGGCACTGCCGCAGTTGAACGCGGCACTGCGCGATGGCCAGCGGGTCAGCGTCGACCTGCAGGCGATGCAGGCCATCGCCGATCGCGTGGCTGCAGGCGAAGAGACGTTCTACGTTGCGTTGCCGGGCGCCACTGCGCCGATGGCCGTGGCGCCGGCCGATGCGGTCGAACCGCTGGGCAGCACTGAGCCGCTTGTCGATGTGCCGGCAGAGAGCGCTGTCGAAGTGGCAGGTACTCCGGCCAACATCGACAGCGTGCTGCGCGAAATCCTGGAGGCCGAGGTGGAACTGCACCAGGCCACCCTGCAGGGCTGGTTGCGCTCGGCGCAGCAGGCGCCACAGCCGGTCAGCGACGCGTTGCTGCGTGCGGTGCACACCATGAATGGCGCCTTCGCGATGACCGAAGTGCCGGAAATCACCGCCGTTACGGGCGGCGCCGAGTCGTACATCAAGCGCGCCCTGGCCGCCGAGGTGGTGCCCGGTGATGACGCCGTGGCGGCACTGGACGAGACCGCACAGGCGATCAACGCGACCATGGACGCGCTGCAGGCCGAACAGCCGCGGATTGCGCCGCAGGCTGAACTGGCGCAGCGCCTGCAGGCGCTGGCCGGTGAACTGCCGGAAGCACGCTGGCCGATGGCCGGGCTGGAACTCGATGAAGACGAAGACGATCAGCTGCTTTCGYTGGTCGCCGATGCCGACGTGGTCGAGTCGCCCCATGGGCTTGAGATCGAGCCGGAAGCCGGACGTGACACCGATGGCGCCGATGTCACCGATGCCGAGGTGCTGGAGGCGCTGCAGTTCAGCGAGGACGCGTTGAGCGATGCGGGCCTGGAGTCCGCTGAATTGACGGGCAGCGATGATCTATCGCGCTACTTCGATGCAGGGTGGCCTTCGATGCCGGACGCCCCGGCGCCGGAGTCGACGTTGGAAGTGGCTGCTTCCACGATCGTTGCCGAGGAGATTGAAGCCGGACAGGCGGTGGCGACATCGGAAGACACCGCATTGGAAGACGCCGCGCTGACTGCGGTGGATGATCTGTCGCCGTATCTGGATGCCAGCGCACTGCCGGTTGACGACCGCGATCTGGATGTCGCAAACGACCTGAATACGTCGCTGCCGTTTACATCTGAAACGGCGGTGGATGATGACGCTGCTGCAGTGCCGCTCGACAGCGAGCTGTCCAGCCTGCAGGATGAAATGGCTGTGCCGGGCTTCGCAGACCCGGTCACGCTGGAAGCCGCGCTCGAGGCCGGCCTGCACGTGATCGACGAGGAGCAGGGCCAGGACGAAGACGGGCAATGGCCCGTGCTCGGCCTGCAGGCCAGCGAACTCGCGCCTGGCGAGGCGGAAGCCTTTGCCGAGGATGCGGACGTCGGCGGGGAGGCGGCGGTCGGTGAAGGAGAGAGCACCGACCAGCCGTCCCCGGCGACGGTGGAAGACGTCGAGCCCGTGGAGACGGCGCAGGACGCCATTTCGCCCTCGCGTTTCTTCGAACTGGAAGATGCTCCGGGCCAGGATGCCGCGGCGGACAGCGGCATGATCGTGGTGCCGATCGCGGCGGAGGCAGCGGCAATCAACGCCGAACCTGTTGCTGTCGACAGCGCCGATGCGGTGGTGCCGGCGGATGCGGTTCTGCTCGGTGCTGAGACCGACCCCGAATCCGAAGACAGCGCCGACCTGCTCGACTTCAGCATCTATGACCGCGAGCTGGTCGACATCTTCGTCGAGGAAGGCAAGGACCTGCTGGATCATTGCGATGGGCTGATCAGCGAACTGCGCGAAGCGCCGCAGGATCGCGAAGCCCTGGCCGGCCTGCAGCGCGATCTGCATACGCTCAAGGGCGGCGCGCGCATGGCGGGCATCAACCCCATCGGCGATCTCGGCCACAGCATCGAATCGCTACTGGAGGCCGTCGCTGGCGGGCGCACCGAGATCGAACGTCGTGACGTGCAGTTGCTGGAACGCGGTTTCGATCGTCTGCACCAGCTGCTGACCCGCACTGGCGAACACCGCGTTGTCGAGCCGGCACAGGATCTGCTCGATGCCTTTGAAGCACGCACCACAACCGACATCGCCGCTGCCGGCGCTGCTGCTGCCGCCGCCGCCGTGGCAGAGCAGACCCCGCAGGCGACTCCGGCCGTGGCCGTGGTCGACGCCCCGTTGTCGGCACCGTTGCCGGTGGAAGGTTCCAGCGAGGAAGACCCGCTGGCCCGTCCGCAGCAGGAACAGGTGCGCGTGCGCGCCGACCTGCTCGACCGCCTGGTCAACCACGCCGGTGAAGTGGCGATCTACCGTTCGCGTCTGGAACAGCAGCTCGGCGCCTTCCGCGGCGCGATGGGCGAGCTGGAGCGCACCAACGCGCGTCTGCGCGACCAGTTGCGTCGCCTGGACCTGGAAACCGAGGCGCAGATCGTTGCCCGCTACCAGCGCGAGCAGGATCAGGCCGACCAGAAGTTCGATCCGCTGGAACTGGACCGTTTCTCCACCCTGCAGCAGCTCAGCCGCGCGCTGAACGAGTCGGCCGCCGATCTGGGTGGCCTGCAGGGTGTGCTGGATGATCTGTCGCGCCAGTACGATTCGCTCCTGCAGCAGCAGTCGCGTGTCAGTTCGGAACTGCAGGATGGCCTGATGCGCGCGCGCATGGTGCCGTTCGACGGCCTGGTGCCGCGCTTGCGCCGCGTGGTCCGCCAGGCCGGCATGGACACCGGCAAGCAGGTCCACCTGACCCTGGAAGGTACCCACGGCGAACTCGACCGCAACGTGCTTGATCGCATGGTCGCGCCGCTGGAGCACATGCTGCGCAACTCGGTGGCCCATGGTCTGGAAGCACCGGAGCAGCGTCGTGCCGCCGGCAAGCCGGAAGAAGGTGAAATCGCCATCCGCCTGCACCGCGAAGGCTCGGAAATCGTGCTGGACGTGGCCGACGATGGCGCTGGCCTGGATCGTGAGGCGATCCGACGTCGTGCCATCGAGCGCGGCCTGCTGCCTGCCGATGCGCAGCCGAGCGAGCAGGAACTGGACAACCTGATCTTCGCCTCGGGCTTCTCCACCGCCGACCAGGTCAGCCAGCTGGCGGGGCGTGGCGTCGGCATGGACGTGGTCGGCAACGAAGTGCGCCAGCTCGGCGGCTCGGTCGACATCCAGTCGGTGCGTGGCCAGGGCGTGCGTTTCACCCTGCGCCTGCCGCAGACGCTGGCGGTCACCCAGGCGGTGTTCGTGCAGATCGGCGAAACCACCTTCGCGGTGCCGGTCGCCTCGGTCAGTGGTATTGGCCGGCTGTCGCACGAGCGCTTCGAAGCAGCCGACAGCAGCTACCGGTACGGTGGCGAAGACTATCCGCTGTACGACCTTGGCAGTCTGGTCGGCCAGGCCCCGGCACGCGCTGACGGCCAGGCCCAGGTACCGCTGCTGCTGGTCCGCGCCGGCGACCTGCGCGCCGCCGTTGCGATCGATCAGGTGCTGGGCAACCGCGAAGTCGTGGTCAAGCCGGTGGGCCTGCAGATCGCCTCGGTGCCGGGCATCTACGGCGCCACCATCACCGGCGATGGCCGCGTGGTGGTGATCCTGGACGTGGCCCCGCTGGTGCGTCGTTTCCTGGCCAACCCGACCGCGCCGGTGCTGGTCAACGCACCCCGCCAGGAACGGCAGGTGCCGTTGGTGATGGTGGTGGACGATTCGCTGACCATGCGCAAGGTCACCGGCCGCATCCTGGAGCGTCACAACTTCGAGGTGAGCGTCGCCCGCGATGGCGTCGAAGCCCTGGAACAGCTGGAAGAGCGCGTGCCGGACCTGATGCTGCTGGACATCGAAATGCCGCGGATGGACGGTTACGAGCTGGCCACCGCGATGCGTGCCGACCCGCGCTACAAGGACGTGCCGATCGTGATGATCACCTCGCGCAGCGGCGACAAGCACCGCCAGCGCGCCTTCGAAATCGGTGTGCAGCGCTACCTGGGCAAGCCGTACCAGGAGCTGGACCTGATGCGCAACGTGTACGACTTGCTGGGGATTGCCCGTGTCCGTGAGTGACCTCGATCCGGTTCCGGCCGTAGCCCTGCTGGCCCGCCCGGGTGCGGCGCGTGAGCGCCTGCGCGAGGCGTTGGCCCATGCCGACGTGCAGATCGTGCTGGAAGACGATCCCATGACGCTGGAACCGCAGGCGCTGCATGATGCGCGCCCGCAGTTCGTGGTGATCGCGCTGGAAGCGGCCATTGAAGACGCGCTGGAGCGCCTGGAACCGGCGCTGTCGGCGCCCGGCTTGACCCTGGTGTTCGATGAGGCTGAACTGGCCGCGCGTCGCGATGGTTGGGAAGCGCAGCGCTGGGGCCGTCACCTTGCCGCCAAGCTGCACGGCCACCAGCAGGTGCTGCCGCCCGGCGCCGAGGACGAACCGGCACTGCAGCTGGAGCCGGGCCTGCCGTCGACGCCGCCGGTGCCGAAGGAAACCGCGCTGCAACCGCACCTGGAACAGGCCCGTTCGTGGGCCGACGACGTGCCGGCTGATGGCCTCTATTCGCCGCCGACACATCTGCACGAGCCGATTGCGCTGGAGCAGGCGCTGGCTGCGCTGCAGCCGGTGCTGCCGGAAAGGGCAGCGCCCGTGCAAGCAGCACCGGAACCGCCGCCGGTACCGGCAGCTGCGCCGTCGGTATTCAACGACCACACGGCCTGGTCGCTGGTTGACGAGGCCAGCGACGCGCCGGCAGTTGCATCGGCTGCCACCTCGACCGAATCGGCGGAACCTGCATTCGATACCGGACATCTTTCACTGGTCGACCTGGACGCTACCGCGCCTGCAGGCAGTCGCTCCGGCGCACTGCTGGTACTGGCCGGTATCGGCGGTCCCGATGCGTTGCGTCGCCTGCTCGCTGCACTGCCCAGCGGGCTGGCCGTGCCGGTGCTGGTGCACATGCGCCTGGACGGCGGCCGCTACGGCAACCTGGTCAAGCAGATGGCGCGCGTATCGCCGCTGCCGGTGCAGCTGGCCGAAGCCGGCCAGCGCGCCACCGCTGGCGAAGTGCACGTGCTGGCCGATGACATCGGCGTGCACGCTGCTGCCGATGGCCTGTATTTCCAGAGCGAAGCGCAGGGCATCTCGATTGCCGCGTTGTCGGCCGAGCACAGCGCGCTGGTGCTGCTCAGCGGTGCTGACCTGGCCCATGTGGGCCCGGCGTTGGACCTCGCCGCCGCCGGCGCCTGGGTAGCCGGGCAGGTGGGCGAAGGCTGCTACGACCCGGCTGCGGCGACGGCCGTGGTCGCTGCCGGCATGGTGGCCGGTGAACCGCAGGAACTGGCGCAGGTGATCGCCGCGCGTTGGGGCCTGGATGACGACGGAGATGCCGCATGAGTTACGCCAGCAATGATGAGATCCGCGGCGTCCTGATCTCGGCCGGTGCCGAACGGGTCCTGCTGCCCAATGCAACCGTGGCCGAGATGATGTCACGGGTGCCGGTGCAGGCGGTCGCCGACGCGCCGCGCTGGCTGGTGGGTGAGATCGGTTGGCACGGCTGGCAGGTGCCCCTGGTGTCGTTCGCACGGCTCTCCGGCTTGGGCGAAGAGACGGTGGCCGGCCACAACAAGGTGGTGGTGCTCAAGACCCTCAACGGCAATGCACAGCGCCCTTACTACGCACTGTTGACGCAGAGTTTCCCGCAGCTGATTTCGGTTCCGCGCGACGGCCTGCTGGCCGACGCGTCCGAAGAAACCCTGCCCGACATCGTGCACATGCGCGTGCTGCTGGGTGAACAGAGCGCGCTGTTGCCGAATCTCGACGCGCTGGAAGCTGCGCTGGATTCGCTGACGCCCTGAATCCTGCCGATCGGTAGTGCCGGCCGCTGGCCGGCAGCCACGGGATCAAGAGGTTGCAGAGTGAGGCCCTACCCCAGATCGCGCAGCCGTGACGGCATGAATACCGAACGGTAGTGCCGGCCGCTGGCCGGCAGCCATGGGATCAAGAGGTTGCCGCGGTGACCAGCCGCCTTCCGGCCCGATGGCGATCACCACGCCGCCGGCCGGTGCCGTCTGCAGTGTCGACAACCGGTGCGCTCCCAGCGGGTCCAGGGTCAACCGCAACGTATGGTCTGGCAGCGCCGCGCTGGCCTGTGCCAGCGACTGCGGCGGTCCTACCTGCGGAATGCGCGCACGACCGGACTGCCCGCAGGCCGACTGTACGACGTTGTTCCAGTGCGCCACGCGTTTTTCCGCGCGTGCTGCATCCAGCTTAACTTCGGTGCGCTCGGCATTCACCGGCACGATGGCGCTCACCCCCAGTTCGGTGGCTTTCTGCAGGATCAGGTCCATCTTTTCGCCGCGTGCAATGCCCTGCAGCAGGGTGATGGTCAGCGGCGATTCGTTGGCGATCGGCTGCACCGCGTCGATGCGTACCTGTACCTCGCGTTTGCCGGCCATGGTCAGCGTCGCGGTGTAGTCATGGCCATCGCCGTTGAACAGCACGCAGGTGTCACCCTCGCGCAGGCGCATCACCCGTACCAAGTGGTTGGCCGTCTCTTCCGGCAGGGTCACGGTCTGGCCGCTGTGCAGCGCCAGGTCGATGGGGCAGCGGGTCACGCGCATGCAATCGCCTCGTCGATGGCCGCCAGCGTGGTATGCGCCAGCAGCTCCAGTTGTTCGTCGTCCACGCAGTACGGTGGCATCCAGTACAGCACGTTGCCCAGCGGGCGCAGCACTACGCCGCGCTTCAGCGCCACCTTGTAGGCGTGCAGCCCCAGCCGCAGCGCCGGATCGAAGGGCGTGCGCTTGTCGCCGTTGCGGGTCAGTTCGAAGGCCACCACCATCCCGGCCTGGCGCACATCGGCCACGTGCGGATGGTCGGCGAACGGTGCGGCCAAGGTGCCCATCACCGAGGCGATGCCGCGGTTGCGCGCGATCACATCGTCCTCGCCGAAGATGTCCAGCGTGGCCAGCGCCGCCGCGCAGGCCAGCGGGTTGCCGGTGTAGCTGTGCGAATGCAGGAAGGCACGTTCGCGCGAATCATCAAGGAAGGCGTCGTACAGCGCCTGCGTGGCCAGCACCGCAGCCAAGGGCAGGAAGCCACCGGTCAGGCCCTTGGACAGGCACAGCAGGTCCGGCATCACCCCGGCCTGCTCGCAGGCGAACATCGTGCCGGTGCGGCCGAAGCCGGTGGCGATCTCATCGGCGATCAGGAACGCACCATGGGCATCGCACAGTTCACGTACGCGCTGCAGATAGGCCGGATCGTGCATGCGCATGCCACCGGCACACTGCAGCCGTGGCTCCAGGATCACCGCGCAGATCTCGCCCGGATGCTGGTCGAACAGCGTGGCCAGGCCATCGGCGGCCTGGCGTGCGCGGTCGGCCGCACTCTGCCCGGGCTCGGCCAGGTAGGCGTCGGGCGAGGGCGCAAACAGGCCCTCGGCCAGCAGCGGCGCATAGACCCGGCGGTACAGCGGAATGTCGGCCAGTGCGAGGGCGCCCAGCGTCTCGCCGTGGTAGCCGTTTTCCAGCGAGACGAAGCGCGTGCGCCGGGTCTCACCGCGGTTCTGGAAATACTGGAAGGCCATCTTCAGCGCCACTTCGACGCCGGCCGAACCGTTGTCGGCGTAGAACACCTTGGCCAGTGGCGCGCGGCCGGGCTGGCGCGGCGCGAGGGCCAGCAGGCGCTCAGCCAGGGTGATCGCGGGCTCGTGGCCGAACCCGGCCAGCATCACCTGTTCCAGCTGTCCAGCCTGGGCGGCGATGGCACCGCCGATGCGCGGCTCGGCATGGCCGAACAGGTTGGTCCACCAGCTGCTGACCGCATCCAGGTAGCGGTTGCCGTCGTGATCGATCAGCCAGGCGCCTTCGCCGCGGGCGATCGGCACCAGCGGCAACGTGTCCGGATGCTCTCGCATCTGCGTGCACGGGTGCCACAGGACCTTGAGGTCGCGTTGCCGCCAGTGCTGGACCAGCGGAGAGGGGGTTGGGTCTGCTAGCATTTCGGGCTCATGAACATGTTGCTGCCTGCACATTCTATCGGCCTCGGCGCATGCGCCGGCTGCCACGGAGATTCCGCATGAACGATGACCGCGCCAGGCGTCCTCTGCCGATCATCCATCGGATCACCGACGAGGAGAACGGGCCCTTCCAGCGCCAGCACCTGGACCTGGAGTTCTCAAATGGTGAACGCCGCCGCTTCGAGCGCCTGGTCAGCCGCGGCCATGGCGCGGTGGTGGTGGTGCCGATGCTGGATGAAGAAACCGTGCTGCTGGTGCGTGAATACGCGGCCGGCATGCACCGTTACGAGCTTGGCCTGGTCAAGGGCCGGATCGATGCCGGCGAAACGCCGGAGCAGGCCGCCGACCGTGAGTTGAAGGAAGAGGCCGGCTACGGCGCTCGGCAGGTCGACGTGCTGCGCGCGATGACCCTGGCGCCGACCTACATGAGCCATCAGTCCTGGCTGGTGGTCGCGCGCGACCTGTACCCGGAGAAACTGGCCGGCGACGAGCCGGAGGAACTGGAAGTGGTGCCATGGAAGCTGGCCGATCTGGACCAGCTGATGCTGCGCGAGGACTTTTCCGAAGGGCGTTCGCTGGCGGCACTGTTCATCGCCCGCCAGTGGCTGCAGGGAGCACGATGATCAAGCTGACCACGGAACTGCGCGAGACCGCGATCGCCATTGCCCAGGAAGCCGGGCAGGCGATCATGCAGGTCTACAGCAACGGTTTCGACGTGACACTCAAGGACGACGACAGCCCGGTCACCGCTGCTGACCTGGCTGCCGACCGGGTGATCCAGCAGGGGCTGCGCCAGCTGACCCCGGACCTGCCGATCCTGTCGGAAGAGTCGCCGCTGGTGCCCTGGGAGCAGCGTCAGCACTGGGGCGCGTACTGGCTGGTCGACCCGCTTGATGGCACCCGCGATTTCGTCAAGCGCAATGGCGAGTTCAGCGTCAACATCGCGCTGATCTACCAGGGCGCCCCGGCCTTCGGCGTGGTCCAGTCTCCGGTCACCGGCATTGTCTGGCACGCGATGCGGGGCGAGCTGGCGTATCGTCGGCAGGGTGTACATGACACCGTGCTGCGTACCCGTACACCCGCGACTGCGCCCCTTCGCGTCGCCGCCAGCCGCTCGCATCGTTCAGCAGAGACCAATGCCCTGCTGGCCCGTATGGGCGACATCGAGACCGTGGTCCAGGGCTCTTCGCTGAAATTCTGCCGGATCGCCGAAGGCGGACTGGATGTCTATCCGCGGCTGGGCCCGACCTCCGAATGGGATACCGCTGCTGGCCAGTGCGTGCTGCACGCGGCCGGTGGCGCGGTGCTCTCGGTCCGGACCGGCAAGCCGTTCCGCTACAACCGCCGGCCGACGCTGTTGAACGGCGATTTCATGGCGCTGGGCGATACCAGCCTGCCGTGGCGGGACTGGTTGTCCGATTGATCCAGGAGAAACGCATGAGCACGCACGATACCCCTGCCACCGGCAACGCCAGCGCGGAGCTGGAGCGCCTGCTGGCCATCATGGCGCGCCTGCGTGACCCGCAGGGGGGCTGTCCCTGGGATCTGGAGCAGAACTTCGCGACCATCGCCCCCTATACGATCGAAGAAGCCTATGAAGTGGCCGACGCGATCGATCGGGGCGACCTCGACGACCTCTGCGATGAACTGGGTGACCTGCTGCTGCAGGTCGTGTTCCATGCGCGCATGGCTGAAGAACAGGGTGCGTTTGCCTTCGCCGAGGTCGCGCGCGCGATCAGCGACAAGATGCAGCGGCGGCACCCGCATGTGTTTGCCGATGTCAGCGTCGACGATGCCGACGGCGTGATGCGTAACTGGGACGCGATCAAGCGTGCTGAGCGCGCGGCAAAGGGCGATCAGGACACCTCGGCGCTGGCCGGGATCTCCCGTGGCCTGCCGGAATGGCAGCGGGCGGTGAAGCTGCAGTCGCGCGCGGCCAAGGTGGGTTTCGATTGGCCCGGTCCGCTGCCGGTACTGGACAAGGCGGCCGAGGAACTGCAGGAACTGCGCGAAGAGTTCGAACGCGGTGACATCGTGGGCAACAAGGCGCGCCTGCAGGAGGAACTGGGTGACCTGCTGTTCGTGTGCGCCAACCTGGCGCGCCATGCGGACATCGATCTGGGTGCCGCGCTGCGTGGGGCCAACCACAAGTTCGAACGTCGCTTCCGTTCGATGGAGGCGCAGGCCGAGGCACAAGGCGATTCGCTGGCCGCACTCGATCTGGATGCGCAGGAAGCGCTCTGGCAGCACGCCAAGGCCACCGAAAAAGCGTGAAAACGCTCGGTCTGTTCCTGCTGACCGCGCTGGCCGAGATCATCGGCTGCTACCTGCCGTGGCTGTGGCTGCGCAAGGGTGGCAGTATCTGGCTGCTGTTGCCGGCGGCGGCCAGCCTGGCGTTGTTCGCCTGGCTGCTGACCCTGCACCCGACCGCCAGCGGACGCGTGTACGCAGCCTACGGTGGCGTGTACATCGGCACGGCGCTGTTCTGGCTGTGGCTGGTCGACGGCATCCGTCCCAGCCGCTGGGACATGCTGGGGGCTGCGCTTTGCCTGGCCGGCATGGCGGTGATCATGTTCGGGCCGCGGCAACCGGGGTAAGCCGGGCAGGTGTAGAGTCGAGCAATGCTCGACCGTTGTTGTGGCAACAACAGCCGGGCATGGCTCGGCACCTTCAACGAACGGAGCACGCGCATGTCCCGCTTCGCCAGCTTCCGCGAGTTCTACCCGTTCTATCTCAGCGAGCACCGCAACACGGTCTCGCGTCGGCTGCACTTCATCGGCAGCTGCGGCGTACTGCTGCTGGTCGCCATCGCCGTGCTGCGAGGGCAGCCGCTGCTGCTGTTGGCGGCATTGGCCTGCGGCTACGGCTTTGCCTGGGTCGGTCACTTCTTCTTCGAGAAGAACCGCCCTGCAACATTTCGTCATCCACTGTATTCGTTCATCGGTGACTGGGTGATGTTCGCCGACATCCTGCGTGGCAGGGTGAAGTGGTGATCTCGCCGTGCGCGCCGGCCGGCGCCGTACGACTCAACGCGCGTTGCAGCCCAGCGCCGCCAGGTTGATCGCGTCGGCCATGCGCCGGTAGCCCTCGTCGTTCGGGTGCAGATGATCGCGGGTGATGTCCGCCGGCAATGATTCCGGCTGTTTCGGATCACGCAGCGCCGCATCGAAATCCACCACGCCATCGAATCCGGTGTCCTGGCCACGCGCCCACTGGTTGATCGCGGTGCGGGTGGCGGCCGATACCGGCTCGTAGCGCTCCGAATCGCCGAAGGGCGTCAATGTGCCGAGATGAGCGCGGATGCCATGCGCATGCAACCGCGCGGCCACCTGACGGTAGCCCAGCAGCATGTCTGCCGCGCTGCGTCCCGGCAGCGGCTGTGCGCCGCCACCGTGGCGGATGTCATTGATGCCTTCGAACAGGATCACCTGGTCGGCGTCGGCCACTGCGATCACGTCGCGATCCAGCCGCGACAGCGCGCTGTGGCTGCGGCCGTGGTCCAGCAGCTTGTTGCCGCTGATGCCCTGGTTGAGCACCACGAAGCGGTCCGGGCAGGCCTGCTGCAGGCGCTGGCCCAAGCGCTCGGGCCATTGGTTGAACGAGCCACGCGAAGCCGTCGCGCCCTCGGTGATGGAATCACCCAGGGCCACGATCACCTGCGGCCGGTCCGCGCGCTGCACCAGTACCGCAGAGAACACGTTCTGCTGGTAGCCCACGCGCACGCTGTCGGCCACCGCGTCCTGCTTTCCGTCGGCCACCCGCACCACCGTACGGCGCACCGCGGGGCGGGTGGGCTGCGGGAAGTACGCGGTCACGCTGATCTCCTGCAGGGCGGCAACCCGCAAGGGCAGTGCATCACTGAGCAGCGCTGCGCCCACCGGTACGTCGATGGAGGTGCGTCCATCGACGGTGACCGGCAGCGCTGCCGCCTTGCCATCCTTCAGGCGCACCCGTACGTCTTCCACATGCAGCGGCGTGGTGCCCAGTTCGTTGCTGATGCGCAGTCGCAGCGCATCGCCCTTGCTACCCAGGCGAATGTCCTGGCGCACGGTCTGCGCGGCGAACTGCACGGGCGCGTCAGCGCTGCCATCCTTGCGGTCAGGCGCGGGCGAAGCGGTCCAGGCGGTGACCCAGACCGGTGCGGCCAGCGCCACAGGGGCGGCCACGGCGCTGCCGATGGCCAGGGAAAGCAGTGTGATCCAGCGCTGCATGGGCTTCGGTCCGGTCAGGAGAAGTAGGTGCCGCCGTTGACGTCCAGATTGGCTCCGGTGACGAACGCTGCTGCATCCGACGCCAGGTACACCGCCGCATCGGCGGCTTCGTCCGGCAGGCCCTGGCGACGCAGCGGCGTCGCGCCGGCCACCGCCGTACGCACTTCCGGTTTGGTGAATTCGTCATGGAAGCGGGTGGCGATCATGCCGCAGCACAGTGCGTTGACGCGGATACCCTTCGGCCCCAGCTCCTTGGCCATGGCCCGGGTGAAGGTCATCACGCCCGCTTTGGCGGTGGCGTAGATCGCCGCGCCGGGGCCGCCGCCATCGCGACCGGCCTGCGAGGCGAAGTTCACGATCGCCGCGCCTTCGCCCATGTGCGGTACCACGGCGTGGGTGGTCAGGTAGGTGGAGGTCAGGTTGAGGTCGATGACCTTGTGGAAGAACGCCGGATCGATGTCGGCCAGCGGACGACGCTCGACCATGCCGCCGGCCACGTTCACCAGCACGTCGATGCGCTGGCCGAATGCAGCCTGCGTCGCCGCGACCAGGCCGGCCACGGCGGCGGGATCGGTGACGTCGGCGCGGTGGGCGATGGCCTGGCCACCGGCCGCCTTGATCAGCGCCAGCGTTTCCTGCGCGCTGGCTTCGTCGTTGGCGTAGTTGAGGCAGACGCGTGCGCCGGCCGCAGCCAGCTTGATCGAGACGGCACGGCCGATATCACGGCCACCACCGGTGACGATGGCCACCTTGTCCTGGAACGACATGCGGGAAACTCCTTGGTTTGCGGGGGAATGCGAGGGAATGGGGGCTCAACCGTCGGTGCGGTCGAGCTTGTGGATCGGTCCGGTCCACCACCACAGTGCGGCCAGCGACAGCGGCACCAGTGCGGCGACGAGGATGAAGATCGGTGCATAGGAATGGCGGGTCAGCACCGGCACCAGCCAGGTGGTGATCAACGTTCCGGCTACGGCGGCCAGGCCGCCGAGACCGGCCAGCGTGCCCACCGAGCGGCCATCGAACAGATCGCCGGGCAAGGTCTGGATGTTGCCGATGGCGATCTGGAAACCGAACAGCACTGCTGCAATCGCCAGCACCGCAAACAGCGGCTGGTTGGCCAGTACCGCGCCCAGCAGGGCCGGTGCCATGATCACGCAGCCCAGCGAAATCGACAGCTTGCGCGCACGGTCCACGCTCTGGCCGGCATTGATCAGGCGCCCCGACAGCCAGCCGCCGCTCAGGCTGCCGAGCATGGCGCCGACGAAGGGCACCCAGGCGAACAGGCCGATCTGCTTGATGTCGAAGCCGAAGGTCTCGGCCAGATAGATCGGCAGCCACGATACGAACAGCCACCAGATCGGATCCAGCAGGAAACGGCAGGCGAGCATGCCCCAGCTCTGCCGGTGGGCCAGCAGCGAACGCACGCTGACCTTCGGTGCATCCACGCGTTGCTGGCCAGCCTGGTCTTCCATGATCAGGCGCCGCTCGGCGTCACTCACCCACGGATGCTTGTCCGGGCCGGCGCGATAGACGAACAGCCATGGCAGCAGCCACAGGAAACCAAGTGCACCGACCAGCACGAAGGTGCCGCGCCAGCCCAGCCACAGGTACAGGCCGGCGATGGCCGGCGCTGAAACGATGGCACCGATGGACGCGCCCGCGTTGAAGATGCCCTGTGCGAGGGCACGCTCACGCGCGGGGAACCACTCGGCATTGGCTTTCACCGCGCCGGGCCAGGCACCGGCTTCGCTGATGCCCAGCATCGCCCGCACCACGCTGAAGGAGAGCATGGAGTGGGTGACCGAATGCAGCGCGATCGAGATCGACCACACACTGATCGACAACGCGAACCCCAGCCGCGTCCCGATCATGTCGAACAGGCGCCCGAACAGGAACTGGCCGGCGGCATAGAAGAGCATGAACACGGTGACCAGCAGTGCGTAATCGTCCTTGGTCGCGCCGACTTCCCTGGCGATCTCCGGCCACATCACCGCCAGTGCATTGCGGTCGATGTAGTTGATCACCGTGGCCACCGCGATCAGGCCGACGATCAGCCAGCGCACGGCCGAGCGCACCGGCACCTTGCGCAACGTAGCCACGGCCGAGGGGCCGTTCATCGTGCATCACCCTTGCTGCGGTCCATGCGCGCATGACTGCCGCTCCAGCGGTAGGCATGGCCATCCACCGTCACGCTGTGTTCGCCCTTCGCGTCGCTGTCGTCGGCCACGCCGAGTGCGATGCGGGCGCCGCTGGCCAGGCGCAGCTCGAGCACCTCGGCATCATTGCCGCGGGTGCGGATGATCTGCTTGATGCGGCTGTCTGCACCGTGCACGTACTCGGCGGTGCCGTTGTACTCGCCATGCGGCTCCAGCACGCTGAAGAAGGTCACATCCTTCTGTCCTTCCACGCGCTGCAGCAGCGCCGGTTCACGGCGCAGGTTGAACTCGGGATCATTGGCACCGCTCTCCACCAGCAACGCCTGCGCCGGCGCGCTGCTGCCGAAGCGGTAGGTGTAGAAGCGTCCGTCGAGCAGCCACGCCAGCGTGCGCGGCTCACTGCCGGCCTTGCTGCGTGCGTCCAGCCACAGGTGCTGGTAGCCGTTGTCGCTGCCGAGTACCGGGCGCTGGGTGGGGAAATGCTCCGCCTCGAAACCGGTGGTGACGATATGGCCGTTGAAGTGCAGTGGCAGGTCGTAGCGTGCAGCCTTGTCGCCGTGCACCTGCAGCAGGTCCAGCACCACCGGCAGGCCCAGTTCGGGGTGGCGCAGCAGTGCCTGGGTGCGGGTGAACACCACGCCCGGATAGGCATCGCGCATCGTCGCCGAGGCGATCTGGGTATCTGCGTCGGCCTGGAAGAAGCGCACCTGCGGGGCGAGTTCCTCACCGCGCTTCCAGTCGCCCTTGAAGTGGCTCTGCTCGTTCACCACCAGCGTGTTGTGGGCCACGGTCTGCTTGGCCCAGCTGCGGTTCTCGGCAAGATAGATGCCACCGCGCTTGGCTTCCACGTTGAGGAAGCGCGCCGCGCCGTAGTCGGTCACCACGGCGTTGCCATTGTCGTAGAACAGCCAGTTGAGCTTGTCGAAGTGGCCGTGGCCCATGCCCTGCATGGTGTCCTTCTGCACCAGCGCCTGGCCGCGTTCGCCGCCCATGCGCAGGATCGCCAGACCGCCGCGTTCACCGTCCGGGCCGTCGCGCAGCAGCATCGGCCGGTAGTCGAACGGTTTGGCTTTGTTGGCTGCCAACGCCTGCGCCACCTGCAGCCCTTCCGGCGACAGCAGCAGGCGTTTCTGCTGCTGGGCGACCGACAGCAGACGGTCATCGCCGGCCTGCGCATAGGCGATGCCGATGCCAGCCACCAGCTCTTCGGTATCGATGCCCTTGTCCAGGATCGCATCGTTGATCGGGAAGAACAGGCCGTCGTAACTGGTCTGCACCAGCACGTCCACCGCCTTCAGCAGCACGCCGTCGCGGCGCGCGAAGATCTTCCGCTGCGGCTCGTTGCGTTCGATCGCGTTGGCAAACAACAGGAACGGCGCCAGCGCATAGCGCTGGTAGTAGGGGCCTTCCTCGTAATACCCATCGGGCGAGAACAGCAGGTCGATCTGCCGCAGGAAGCCGAACTGGTCATCCTTGCGGCTGCCGCGCAGCGATTTCTCCACCAGCTCCCGATCACGCAGCACGTAGCCGGTCATGCCGGTGGCGGCCACCGCCCAGGTCGCGTGGTTGTGGATCTGGTCGTAGTTCTTCGGCTCGCTGGCCAGGAACTCGGCCATCGGCCGGAACACCTGCGACTCGATGATCTGCCGATCCTGCGGCGACAGGGCATCGCGGATCGCGTCGTAGCCCTGGATGGCGTTGACCAGCCAGACCGAATCGTTGAGCACCTGCCAGAACACCCGGCCGGGAATCTGTCCGCGTCCCTCCGGATGCGGGCCGAGGGTCGGGTAGAGCTTGGCGTACTCCAGCAGCATGTCGCGCGAATAGGCGACATAGGCCTTGTCGCCGGTCAGCCGATACAGGGTGCCGGCGGCCAGCAGTGCCTGGTAGTTGCGCTTGTGCTGCTCATGGGTGCGGCCGCCGCCCTTGTCCTTCGGCACCGGCACGTCGATGCCGGCCTTCATCATCTTCTGCAGCGATTTTTCCGTACGCGCCTGTTCCTTGGCGAACCACGGATAGCGGCTGCCTTCGCTGGCCATCTGCTGCCACTGCGCGGCGGTCACCAGTACCGGCGCGGTATCGCCTTGTCGCGCGGCTGTGGCAGGTGCCGCATGCAGCGATGCCGTCGGCAACAGGGCGAAGGGAGCGGCCAGGGCGAGGGCGAGCGCCAGACGGTGGGAACAAAGGGACAGCGGCTGCAACCTCATCGATCAACTCCGGTGCTGGTGCGTGACAGGGCAACCTCGCCCACCTTGGGATACCAGTCCACCCCCGTCTGTTCGCGCGGGGTCATTGCCAGCGCCGGGTCGGCGCCGATGGTGGGCAGGGGCGTTGCCGGCACCCACAGGCCGCTTGCGGCCTGCTGCAGGGTGATGCTGGCGCTGTTCACCCCGCCGGGGAATACGCTGCTGGCCTGCGGCGACTGCACGTTGCCGCTGAAGGCGATGCCCGCCAGTGAACTGGCCGCATTCGGTGGATTTTTGCTGGTGCGGTTGACGATCAGGTTGCCGCTGAAGTGGCTGTTGCTGGCGGCGACCACGATGCCCTTGGTTTCGTCATGGCCCACACCGAAGCTGATCTTCGCCACGTCGACGAAGGTGTTGCGGCTGATGGTCGCGTTGACCACCGGCGCGTAGCCGGACAACGGCGGATTGGCCTGTGCATCCATCACCGCCAGTGCCGAGCGGTTGCTGGAGCCGGCCAGCCGTTCGAAGTAGTTGTTGCTGACGGTCTGGTCGGCATTGATGATGCGCACGCCGCCGGTGCCGGCCTTGTCGTCGCCGAGGAAGAGGTTGTCGACCACCCGGTTGCCCTTGCCATGGCGCAGGGTCAGCGCGCCGGCCGAACGATAGAACACGTTGCCGCGGAAGGTATTGCCGCCGGACTTGTTGGAGACGATCTCGGTCTCGCCATCGCAGCCCTCGAACCAGTTGTTCTCCACCGTGCTGTTGGAATCGCTCAGCGAGGTGTCGCTGGTGCCGACGCGGATCGTCTCTCCGCCATTGACGCCCAGCGCCGGCCGCGGGCCGAACCAGTTGTGGTCGATGCGGTGCTGGTTGTCCAGGCCCTGGGTGGCATCGCGCACCACCACCACCGTCGGGCCGGCGTTGGTCTTGCCGCGCAGCTGGCTGTGGTCGAGGCGGTTGTTGCTGCCGTACAGCGACACCCAGTAGTCCTGGTCGCTGCCATCGGGGTTGCTGTAGTCATCGATGACCAGGCCGGTGACACGGCTGTGGCTGGCCACTGCCTTGCTTGACTCGCGGAACGCCACCACCGCGTCGCCCGGGGTGTAGCCGTTGCGGAATACCAGGTTGGAGACCTGCAGGTAGCTGCCGGCCAGGCGCAGGTCCGACCCCCCGCTGAGGATCACCTTGCCCGGCGTCTGCGCGCGCAGCACGATCGGTGCGGCGGCGGTGCCCTGGCCCTTCAGCAGCAGGCGCGCATCGATCCAGGTGCCATCGGCCAGCACGATTTCATCGCCGGGTTGCAGCGCGGCAGCGGCGGTGGCGAACTCGGCGGCATCATGGACCAGCCAGCTTGCAGCATGCACCGGCAAACTGGTCAGGCATGTTGCCAGTCCAATTGCCAGGCAATATCCAAGGGTGGGTTTCGAAAGGCGGTGCGAAGTCGGTTGAATGCGCATGAAGTCCTTCCAGGGACGGCGATGCCGCGGTTTCGGAGTGGGTGTGCATACCACTTGGTAGGTGTGTTGTAAGCCACGTTGCGCGCAAAGTCATGCTGCATCAGCACATGAAATGCCGGGCAACAGGTCTGAATCAAAGGTATTACGAAAAATCCAGTCCAGTTGGTTGACATTTCTGTGTCGGCGTGTCGAAGCTGCGTCCCACGCCTACTGTCCGGGCGATCCTTTGGGAGGAGGAAAACCATGCGGCAACCAGCCGGAGTTGTACGTCGTACACCGTTGTCACCCACACCGCTGATCGTGGCACTGCTCGCTGCGCTGGCGGCTTCACCGGCCGTGCAGGCGCAGTCTGCCGGTAGCGGTTCAGGGCAGGACGCCACCACCTTGGACCAGGTCCAGGTCACCGGCATCCGCGAATCGATGCAGAGCTCGATCAACAAGAAGCGCGACGACACGGTGATCGCCGATGTGTTGTCGGCCGACGACATCGGCGACCTGCCCGCGCCATCACTGGCCGATGCGATCGAAACGCTGACCGGTGCCGCCTCGACCCGCGACAAGACCGGCGCATCGGAAATCTCGATCCGCGGTCTCGGCGCCTTCCTCAGCAGCACCAATTTCAACGGCCGCGAGATCACCAACGGCAGCGGCGACCGCTCGGTGAACTTCAACATGTTCCCGGCCGAGCTGATCAATACGGTGGCGATCTACAAGACCCAGCGTGCCGACATCATCGAAGGCGGTGTCGCTGGCACCATCGGGCTGGAGACGGTCAAGCCGCTGGAGTACGGCAAGCGCTCGGCGCAGATCGATCTGCGTGGCAGCTGGGCCGAGTATGACAAGAAGTACCGCGACGACGATGGCATCGGCTATCGCGGTACCGCCAGCTACATCGACCAGTTCGAATTCGGCAACGGCCAGAAGCTCGGCATCTCGCTGGGCATCCAGCGGCTGGAGGGCACCGATCCGGAGGAGAGCATCACCAGCGGCTCCACCTGGTATGCCTGCGATGGCAGGCAGAACGTGGCCAATGCCAACTGCAATGAGGTCAGCGCCCAGGCCATCGCCAACGGCGCGCCGTACTATCTGGTGCCAAGCAGCCGCATCTATCGCCTGAAGCAGGAGCGCAATGATCGCCAGAGCGAATTCGCGGCGATCCAGTGGCGGCCCAACGACGTGGTCGAGGTCAACCTCGATTTCGAACATACCGAGCGCAACTGGGACGAGGACCGCAGTGACCTGAGCCTTTCCAACGCACGTCGCGGCATCACCCAGCGTGACGTGGACGAGGACGGCATCGTCCGTCACCTGCATGGCAGCACCTCCATCGATTCAACCTCCAACCGCTATTGGCGCGGCGAGGAGTACACCGGTGGTGGCCTGAACCTGATCCTGCGTCCGAGCCCGGCCTGGGAGCTGTCCACCGATCTTTCCTATTCGCATACCAACCGCCTGGACAGCGAGCGCATGACCCGGCTGCGCGCCAACCAGCGCGACGTCAACAACGCCATCGTGCCGGGTATCAGCAGCGGCGCCACCGGCTATGTCGACTACGACTGGGACTGGCATGGCGAGGTGCCGAGCGTCGCGCTGGCGCCGAACTTCGACCCGAACAACTGGGACGCCTACACCGGCGCGGCGCGGGTGACCTCCAGCGCGACCGAGAACGACCACAAGATCAAGGCCGGCCGCTTCGATGCCAGCTTCATGCCCGAGTCCGGTTTCTTCACCCGCATCAAGGGCGGCGTGCGCGCCAGCCAGGCCGACTACCGCCTGCGCGACAACACCCTGGTGACCGACTACGACCAGCGCGTAGCGGCCGACAAGGCGAAGATCATTGCCGCCAACCGTGCCTGCCGTGCACCGTTCCCGCAGGACGACTTCATGGATGCGGCCAGCGGCAATACGATCTCCTCGTGGGCGTACTTCGATCCCAGCTGCCTCTACGCGTCCTTCCGCGGCACCAGCGACAGTGGCCTGGACCCGGACTTCCAGGACCCGAACAACGTCGATGTGACCGAGAAAACCCGCGCGCTGTACCTGATGGGTGAATTCAGCAGCACGCTGTTCGGCCTGCCGGTCACCGGCAATGTCGGCCTGCGCTGGGTCAAGACCGACGTGCGTTCGGAAGGCGTGCGCACCGACCTGGCGGTCATCGACAACGGCGACGGCACGATCCGCCTGCAACCCACTGGTGATTTCACCACCCAGGTGTTCAAGGCGGGCAACGACAAGCTGCTGCCAAGCCTGAATGCCGCGTTCGAGCTGAAGCCGGACCTGTTGCTGCGGGTGGGCGCGTACCGGGCGATGTCACGCCCGGACATCGCCGCACTCGGTGCCGGGCGAACCATCAATGTCAGCAGCGATGCCACCTATACCGGCCTGGCCGACGCGCTGGACGACATCAGTGCCAGCGGCAATCCGGCTGCACAGCCGCTGATGTCCTGGAACGGCGATGTCTCGCTTGAGTGGTATGCGAACCCGGATACGCTGCTGGCCGGTGCGGTGTACTGGAAGCAGTTCAACGGTGGCACCGCCACCGCGCTGGTGCCGGAGACCTACACCCTCAACGGACAGACGGTGACCGTGCCGGTGCGCCAGCAGGTGACCACCGATGAAGACAGCACCCTGACCGGTATCGAGCTCAGTGCCACCCACCGGTTCTCGTACCTGCCCAAGCCGTTCGATGGCCTCGGCTTCAAGGTCAGCTACAACTATGCCGACGCCGACTACCAGACGCAGGATTCGCGGTTGGGCGAGCAGTTGGCCGCCGATGGATCGATCATTCCGGCCATCGTTCCGCCGGCCGGCCTGAGCGGCTTCTCGCGGCATGTGCTGTCCGGTTCCCTCTACTGGGATGTGGGCCGCTTCAACATCCAGGCCATCGGCAAGTTCCGTTCGCACTATTACCAGGACTTCACCGGCAACACGGCGCAGCAGAACCGCTACTACGATGACAACACCAGCGTCGACCTGCGCCTGCGTTACCGGGTGAACAAGCAGCTGTCGCTGTCGCTGGAACTGATGAACCTGACCGACGAGCCACGCGTGGCGTACCAGCCGCTTTACGGGAATTTCCGCGAGGTGGTGAGCTACGGGCGGCGCGCGTATTTCGGTGTACGATACAAGTTCTGAACAGGGCGGCGCGGCCAATGGTCGCGCCGTCGCTCCAACCGGACCCGCACCGTGCCCGGTGGCCGGGGACGGGCCCGGAGGGAACCGCCAAGGGTCAGCCGCATGTCCGCCAACCGTCTCTACCAGACCATCGCCGCCAAGCTCCGCAAGCTGATCGAGGATGGCGAATATCCGTCGGGTTCGCGCCTGCCGGGCGAACGTGAACTTGCCGAACGCTTCGGCGTCAGCCGGGTCACCATCCGTGAGGCGGAAATCGCCCTGGAAGCGCAGGGCTGGATCGCGATCCGTATCGGTTCGGGCGTCTATGTGAAGCCGCGCCCGGCCCAGGCTGCCGGCGGGCTGCCCGATATCAGCGCCTTCGACCTGACCGCGGCGCGTGCCGTATTCGAGGCGGAAGCCGCAGCGCTGGCGGCAAGCAATATCGATGAGGCCGGCATCGCCGAGCTGCAGGTGCTGGCTGAAGCGCTGTGCCGGCGTGACCTTACCGATGAAGAGGCCGGCGACTACGACCGTCGCTTCCACCTGGCCATCGCCCGCCTGTCGGGCAACCCGGTGGTCGAGTATTTCGTGCAGCAGATCTGGCGCATGCGCAGCGAGCTGCCGCGGGTGGCCGAGGTCTACGCACGGGTGTGCCATGACGATGGTGCCAGCCGCGCCGACGAGCACATGGCGATCTTCGAGGGGCTGCGCGCGCGCGATCCCGTCGCTGCACGCAATGCGATGCGCCATCACTTCCAGCGCCTGTTCGAGGCGATGCTGGAGGCGACCGAAAGCCAGGCGCTGGCCGAGATCCGCCGGCAGACCCAGCAGGACCGCGAGCGCTTCCTGGCCACGACCCGGATCTGACCGGGTTCATCCTGCGGTGCCGGGCCATGCTCGGCTGCTTTCGGCTGGAACGTGCGGTACCCGCATCGCCTGCATCCACGCGCTATGCTGGGCTCCGGACGTCTCCCATAAGGAAAGCGCGATGTTCCCGACCATGTTCTTCAGCGCGGTGCTGGCCTTCGTGGCCGTGGTCATCCTGTTCAAGGCAGTGCGGATGGTGCCACAGGGCTATGAATGGACCGTCGAGCGGTTCGGCCGTTACACCCACACCATGTCGCCCGGCCTGCATTTCCTGATCCCGATCGTCTACGGGGTGGGGCGCAAGGTGAACATGATGGAGCAGGTGCTGGACGTGCCCGGCCAGGAAGTGATCACCAAGGACAACGCCGCCGTGCGCGTCGATGGCGTGGTGTTCTTCCAGGTACTGGACGCGGCCAAGGCCGCCTACGAGGTATCGGTGCTGGAAGTGGCGATGATCGCCCTGGTGCAGACCAACATCCGTACCGTGATCGGCTCGATGGACCTGGATGAATCGCTCAGCCAGCGCGAGGTGATCAACGCCAAGCTGCTCAGCGTGGTCGATCATGCGACCAACCCGTGGGGCGTGAAGGTCAACCGCATCGAGATCCGCGACATCCAGCCGCCGCGCGACCTGCTCGATGCGATGGCACGGCAGATGAAGGCCGAGCGCGAGAAGCGCGCGCAGATCCTCGAGGCGGAAGGTTCGCGGCAGTCTGAGATCCTGCGTGCCGAAGGCGAGAAGCAGGCTACGGTGCTGGAGGCGGAGGGGCGGCGCGAGGCCGCATTCCGCGACGCCGAAGCGCGCGAGCGCCTGGCCGAAGCCGAAGCCAAGGCGACCCAGGTGGTGTCGGCGGCGATCGCCGACGGCGACGTCCAGGCCATCAACTACTTCATCGCCCAGAAGTATGTGGAAGCGTTCAAGGAACTGGCCACGTCGCCGAACCAGAAGCTGGTGCTGATGCCGATGGAGGCCAGCGGAGTGATTGGTTCGATCGCCGGCGTGGCCGAGCTGGCCAAGCAGGCCCTGTCCAACCAGGAAACCCGGCCGCCGGCAAGGCGGCCGCCACCGATCGGAGGCTGACATGCGCTGGGAAGTCGTTGCCTGGGGTGCGTTGGCCTTGCTGCTGTTCGCCGCCGAAGCGCTGGCGCCCGGCGCGTTCATGCTGTGGATCGGCATCGGTGCGGCGGCGGTGTTCGCGCTGGTAGCGGTGTTCGCCGATATCCCGGTGCTGTGGCAGGTGGTCGCTTTCGTGGTGCTGAGCGTGCTGTCGATCCAGTGCTACCGGCACTGGGGCAAGCCGCGCGCGCGGCAGAGTGACGCGCCGCTGCTGAACCGCCGCGCTGAACAACTGGTCGGGCGGGTGGTGCCCTTGCAGCAGGCCATCGTTGGCGGGCAGGGCAGGGTCAGCATCGACGACGCGTCGTGGCAGGTGAGTGGGCCGGAGCTGCCGGCCGGCACGCTGGTGCGGGTGGTGGCGGTGCAGGGCAGTGCGCTGGTGGTCGAGGCGGTCGCCTAGGGTTTCCAGCGAACGGCACAGCCCCTCGTGGATTGGCCGCTTGATGCGTCGGGGTCTGTTTGTTGGGTCGGGGGGGGGGGGGGGGGGG
>NZ_JBFRFC010000028.1:0-33561 GCF_052114625.1 Stenotrophomonas sp. 2YAF26
GCGCAGGGGCGTGAGCCGCATGGATGCGGCGACCGAGCTTACAGGGACGTACTTGCAGCGCCCCCTGCGCAGCCCACCCGCCCGGCCCAACTCCGGAACCTGCTCCAGACGCCAACCACGAGGGGGCTCCGCCGATGGCTGCCGACCGCGCGCCAGCGCCGCTCTCCGCCAAATCCTCGAACCATGCACTCGCTCACGGATTGACCACGCAATTGATGACAACGTTGTCCCCACCTGGCGCCGGACTCTCTCCCCGGCCCACCAGGTACCTCCGTCCGCCCCCTCCGTCGCCTTCCCGGGCGATGTCCGGACCCTGCGTTACGTGCGGCGCCGTCCTGGCCCGCGCGCCAACCATCGATCGGAGACACACCATGTACGACCCGCTTGTGCAGAGTGCCGATGTACGCAGTGCCCACCCTTCCCTTCATCGCTGTCGCCCGCGCCGTCTGGCCTGGCTGCTGGCCCTGGCCGGGGCGGTTGCCCTGCCCGGCCTGGCCCAGGCCGCCAGCTGTGCCGGCGTGGCCGAATGGGACCAGGCCAAGATCTACCGCAGTGGCGACACCCTGCAGAAGGGAGGGGTCCTCTACCGGGCGAACCAGGACATCTGGAATGCGCCGCCGGACCATCCGGCCGGGGCGCCCTACTACACCAACCTCGGCGCCTGCGACGGCGGCGGGACCAACCAGCCGCCCGTGGTCAGCCTGACCTCGCCGGCCAACGGCGCCACCTTCAGCGCCGGCAGCACGGTCAACGTGACCGCCAACGCCAGTGATGCGGACGGCAGCGTCAGCAAGGTCGAGTTCTTCCGCGATGGCAGTTCGCTGGGCGTCGACACCAGCGCGCCGTACAGCGCCAGCTGGGCCAACGCCAGCGCCGGCAGCCACACCCTGCGCGCGGTCGCCACCGACAACAACAACGCCACCGCCAGCACCGCGACCATCACCATCACCGTCAACGCGGCCAGTGGCGATACCACCGCGCCCAGCGTGCCCGGTGGCCTGGCCGTGGGTACCCGCACCGCCAGCAGCATCGCCCTGAGCTGGAGCCCGTCCACCGACAACACCGGTGGCAGCGGCGTGGCCGGCTACGACGTGTACCGCAATGGCAGTCTGGTCGGCTCACCGTCCAGCGCCAGCTATGTCGATGGTGGCCTGACTGCATCGACCAGCTACAGCTACCGCGTGCGCGCCCGTGACAACGCCGGCAACGCGTCGGCACAGGGCACGGCAGTGACCGCCAGCACCCTGGCCGGCGACGGTGGCACCACCGGCAAGCGGGTCATCGGTTACTTCACCCAGTGGGGCATCTATGGCCGCAACTACCGGGTCAAGAACATCGACAGCAGCGGTTCGGCCGCGCGCCTGACCCACATCAACTACGCCTTCGGCAACGTGCGCAACAACCGCTGCGAAGTAGGCATCACCCAGGCGTCGGACCCGAACAGCGGAGCCGGTGGCGATGCCTTCGCCGACTACACCAAGGCCTTCGGTGCCGGCGAAAGCGTGAGCGGCAGCGCCGATACCTGGGACCAGCCGCTGCGCGGCAACTGGAACCAGCTCAAGCAGCTCAAGGCCAAGTACCCGGGCATGAAGGTGCTGATCTCGCTGGGTGGCTGGACCTGGTCGCGCGGCTTCTCCAGCGCGGCGCAACCGGCCAACCGCCAGGCCTTCGTCGCTTCGTGCATCGACGCCTACATCAAGGGCAACCTGCCGGTGACCGACGGTGCCGGTGGCCCCGGTGCGGCGCTGGGGGTGTTCGATGGCATCGACATCGACTGGGAGTACCCGGTGGCCTGCGGTATCGCCTGCGGCACGCCCGAGGACAACGCCAACTTCACCGCGCTGATGGCCGAATTCCGCCGCCAGCTCGATGCGGTGCGCCCGGGCCTGCTGCTGACGGTGGCGGTCGGTGCCGGCATCGACAAGATCCGCGTCACCGATCCGGCCGCATACCACCCGTACCTGGACTACATCAACGTGATGACCTACGACTTCCACGGCGCGTGGGATGCGAAGACCAATCACCAGTCGGCGCTGTTCGATTCGCCGAATGATCCGTCCACCGGCGACCAGAAGCTGTACAACAGCAACGACGCCATCGAGGCCTTCATCAGCCGCGGTGTTCCCGCCGCCAAGCTCAACCTGGGCATCGGTTATTACGGGCGTGGCTGGACCGGGGTGACCAACGCCAACAACGGCCTGTACCAGAACGCCACCGGTGCGGCACCGGGTACCTACGAGGCCGGCATTGAAGACTGGAAGGTGCTGAAGAACCTGGCGTGGCCGGGCTACACCGACAACACCGCCGGTGCCACCTGGATCTACAACGGCAGCACGTTGTGGAGCTTCGATACACCGGCCAACATCACCCGCAAGATGGGCTACGTGAAGACCCAGGGACTGGGCGGTGCGTTCGTCTGGGAGTTCAGCGGCGACGATGCGCAGGGCACGCTGACCAAGGCGGTCAGTGATGGGTTGAAGTAAAAAAAGGCCGGGGGCGCACTGCGTCCCCGGCCTCGTTCGCGTTGCCACATCCGCCGGGCCGAGCCCGGCGGAATCGCATCAGATCAGCGGCCGCCGCCAGCCGCGCCTGCAGCCGCGCGCTTCTCCAACGCCGCACGCAGCTGCGCCGGCGGCAGGTAGCCGCCGAGCTGGGTGCCATCCGGCGCGAAGATGGCCGGCGTACCGTTCACGCCCAACTGCTGGCCCAGGGCGTACTGCATCGCCACCGGGTTGGTGCAGTTCTTCGCTGCCACCGTGCCACCACGCTTGGCATTGGTCAGCGCCTGGCGGCGATCGGCCGCGCACCAGACCGAGATCATGTCGGTGTAATCCTTGCTGCCCAGCCCCATGCGCGGGAAGGCCAGGTATTCGACGGTGATGCCGTTGCGGTTGAGCTCGGCGATGTCCTGGTGCAGCTTGCGGCAGTAGCCGCATTCGATGTCGGTGAACACGCTGATGGTGTACTTCGCGTTCGGCGCGGCGAACACGATGCGGTCGCCATGGTTGGCCTTGGCCAGCAGGTCGCGACGGTAGCCCAGCAGGCCTTCGCTGTTGGCCGGGCTCTTGGCGCGGGTGTCGTAGGGCTGCGACTGGAACAGGTAGCGGCCGTCGTCGGAGACGTACAGCAGCTGGCCGGAGACCACCACTTCACGGAAGCCCGGGAAGGGCGCGGCACCGATGTAGTCCACCTGGAAGCCGGGGTTGAGCTCGGTCAGCGCCTTGCGCACAGCCTGCTCGGCCGGAGCATTGGCCGTGGCGGCAGGGCCGGCCTTGGCTGCCGCTGCAGCGGGGGCCTTTGCGGCGGGCGGGGCGGGCTGGGCGCAGGCACTCAGGCTGAGCGCGCCGAACACGGCGGCGATGGCGAATCGGAGCATGGAGCAGTCCGCAGCAGAAAGAAGACCCCGGATTCTGACACAGCCATCCTGAGCGGTCCGCGATGCCGCGCACAGGCCCGGCAGGGGTTCAGCCGCGGGCTCAGCCGCGTGGATGATGGCGGGCGTGCAGTTTCTGCAGGTGTTCGCGTGCGACCAGCGTGTAGATCTGCGTGGTGGACAGCGAGCTGTGGCCCAGCAGCATCTGCAGCGCGCGCAGGTCGGCGCCACGGTTCAGCAGGTGGGTGGCGAAACTGTGCCGCAGGCCATGCGGACTGATCCGCGCCGGGTCGATACCGGCCACCGCCGCGTATCGCTTGACCAGGTGCCAGAAGGCCTGGCGGGTCAAGCCATGCAGCGCCGGTTCGATGAACAAGGGCGTCTGCCCGTCGGCCAGCGCCTGCACCTTGCCCTTCCCCACCAGCTGCGGTCGCGACTGCTGCAGGTAGCGTTCCAGCCAGTACTGCGACTCCTCGCCCAGCGGCACCAGGCGTTCCTTGCTGCCCTTGCCGGTCACCCGCAGCACGCCCTGGCGCAGGTTCACCGCCGTGGCGGGCAACAGCACCAGCTCGCTCACCCGCAGCCCGGCGGCATACATCAGCTCCAGCATGGCGCGGTCGCGCAGGCCGAGCGGACTGTCGATATCCGGTGCCGCCAGCAGCGCGTCGATCTGGCTCTCGGCCAGCGCCTTGGGCAGCAGCCGTGGCAGCTTCGGCGGGTCCAGCAGCGCGCTGGGATCCTCGCTGCGTTCGCCACGGCGCACGGCGTCGGCGAAGAAGGCACGCAGCGCCGACAGCAGCCGCGCGTTGCTGCGCGGCGACCAGTTGTGGCGGGTGCGCCAGGCCAGATAGTCAAACAGGCCGGCGCGCTCAACACCGGCCAGACCACCGTCGCGCCCGTCACACCAGCGCGCCAGGCCTTCAAGGTCGCGGCGATAGCTGTCCAGGGTGGCGCGGGCCAGACCGTGCTCGGCCCAGATCGCATCGAGGAAACGCTGGATGCGCTGGCTGTCCTCGCCGCGCAGCTCGGGCAATTGCTGGACCAGCTGACGACGTTCGGCGGGAGTGGAAGTGACGGCCATGCACGCAGGATACGAGGCCAACTGCGGGCACGGCCAGCATTGCGTATGCTCGGCACATGTCGAGCCCCGCCACCGATGCGGCCCACGTCGCCGCTGATACGCCCCGCCCGCGCGCGCTGCTGCTGTGGCGCCTGCTGGCGATGATCTATGACGCGCTGCCGGTGTTGGCCTTGTGGATGCTGGCCGGCACGGCCTTCACCCTGGCCTATACGTTCAGCGGCCATGCGCAGCGCGAGAACATCGCGCCTTTCAGTACCTGGCAATGGCTGCTGTGGGCGGTGTGCTGGGGGTTGACCGGGTGGTATGCCACCGCCAGCTGGCGGCGCGGTGGGCAGACGCTGGGCATGCGCCCGTGGCGCTTGAAGCTGGAATCACGCGATGGCACGCCGTTGCGACGCGGCCAGCTGTGGCTGCGCTTCGCGGTGGCCACGCTGTCGTTGCTGCTGGGCGGATTGGGCTTCTGGTGGGCCTTGGTGGATCGCCAGCGGCTGACCTGGCACGACCGCGCGAGTGCCACGCAGCTGCTGCGGATACCGAAGCGCTGACCTGTCCTGGCAGCGCCGGGCCATGCCCGGCGGACGCGGGAAATCGCACACCTTCGCCGGGCATGGCCCGGCGCTATCGGAATCAGCCCGATTTGCGCCGGAACAACAACCCGGACACGGCCAACATCACGATCGGCGGCAGCGCGTAGGCAATGCGGTAGTCGAACTTCAGCGCACCGGCCATGCGGCCGAAGAACAGCTGCAGCAGCCAGAACGCCAGCGCGAACAGGATGCCCAGGAACAGGCGCTTGCCCATGCCACCACTGCGCAGCGAACCGAACGCGAACGGCACCGCCGCCAGGCACAGCGCCAGCACATTCAATGGATAGAACCAGCGGCTCCAGTACACATCCTCGTAGTCGCGTGCGTCCAGCCCGTTGCGCTCGCGGTAGGCGATGCTGGTGCTCAGCTCGGACACGCTGAGGTTGCGCGGCTTGGCGATGCCGGTGGCCAGGGCGCCGGCGTCCAGCTTGGAATTCCACGGCTCACGGGCCGCTTCCTGGCGCGTCGCCGAGCGCTCGCCGAAGGTGTCACGGCGCACGCCGGTCAATACCCAGCCATCCTTGTCATGCTCGGCGGTGGCCGCATGGGTCAGCGTACCGATCCGACCCTCTTCGTCGATCTTGTACAGGCGCACGTCACGCAGAATCAGCCGGGTGCCCTTGTCGCCGACCAGCTGTTCTTCGCCACTCTGTGCATTGAGGAACGTGTCACCTTCGCGCGCCCACAAGCCGGAGTAACGCGCCACCGCCATGTCGGTGCCCCACTTGGCACTCATCTTCAGCGAATCGGCGCGGTTCTGGCCCCACGGCCCCAGGGTCTCGGCGCTGATCACCATCAGCCCGGTCAACAGCGACAAGGCGATCGCCACCGACACGCTCAGGCGCTTGCGCGACAGGCCCAGCGCGCGCAGCGCGGTCAGCTCCGAGGTTGCGGCCAGCTGGCCCAGGCCCATCAGCGCGCCGATCACCGCCGCGGTCGGGAACATCGTGTAGGCCCGGCGCGGCACGGTGTACAGCACCCAGGCGGCAGCATGGCCCAGCGAATAGCCGTTCTTGCCGATGTCCTTGAACTCACCGGAGAAGGCCATCAGCACGTCCAGGCCCACCAGCACCGCCCAGGTCAGCAGCACGGTACCCAGCACTGCCCGGCCCAGGTACAGATCGAAACGCATCGGTCGCAGCATCATGCGCGGGCTCCCTTCGGGCGGGCCATGCGGCCGTCACGCGCGTACATCCAGATCGCCAGTGCCAGCAGCGGCAGGGTCAGCCACCACAGGCCAAGCGCCGGCGGAATCTGACCATTGGCGATCCAGCCACTGCCGATGAACATCAGGTTGGTACCGACCATGTAGGCCATCAGGGCCAGCATCATCCGCCCATAGCGCTGCTGGCGCGGCGAACTGCGTCCCAGTGGCACGGTCAGCAGGGCAAAGGCCAGCGCGATCAGCGGCGGCGCCAGGCGACGGTGCAGCTGTGCCTGGGCCTCGGGGCGCTTGTCACCGAACAACGCGGTGGTCGGCATCAGTTCGGGGTCATCACTCTTGCGCGCTTCACTGCCGTCGGGCAGCGCCACGTCGTTGCGGGCGAAGGTCGCCAGGCGGTAATCCAGTGCACCGGCCACCGGCCCTTCCAGCTGGTGGCCATCATCCAGTTCGAGGAAGCGCTGGCGGGCGCCTTCGAAGTACATGCGGCCGCTGGCGGCGGACACCACTTCAAGGCGATCCTCCTTCTGCCGCTGCAGGAACACCCGGCCCAGCTGGCTGCCATCGGGCGAGATCGAGGCGACATAGACCACGCCACCATTGGGCAGCGGGGTGAACCGGCCCGGCTCCAGGCCGGCCATCAGCACGCTGCGGTTGGCGTCCTGGACCATCTGTTCGGCGGTGCGCCCGGCCCAGGGGCCGAGCCACAGCGAGCAGGCGCCGACCACCGCGATCACCGGCAGCACCAACATCAGCAAGGGCTTGAGCAGGCGCCGGGGGCCGACGCCGATGGCGGTGATGACCGCCATTTCCGAGTCGCGGTAGAGGCGGGCGATGGCCAGCAGCAGGCCCAGCATCAGTGCCAGCGGCAGGATCAGCGGCATGTAGACGATGAACTGCAGGCCCAGCTGCGAGAACAGCAGCTTGGCCGGCAGCCGCCCGTCGGCGATGTTGCCGAGGATGTCCACCAGCACGCCGCCCACGCTGACCACCAGCAGGACGATCAGGGTAGCCAGGAAACTCTGGACGAAATCGCCCAATAGATAGCGGTCGAGCTTCAACATGGGGCGGTGGTTTAAACTCTCAGGTTCGTTCGCGGTGCCGCCCAGTCTAGCGTCTGGGCGTAAACGGTCCGCGATTGTACGGACTTGCCAATGGAATCTGCTCAATGGCTCTCGAATTCACCCTGAACCACCTCGCTGCGGCTTCGGCCGCCGTTGACTGCCTCGTCGTCGGCGCCTATGCCGACCATACCCTGACTGCGTCCGCGCAGGCACTGGATGCTGCAAGCGGTGGCCGCCTGGCCGCCCTGGCCCAGCGCGGCGACCTGTCCGGCAAGACCGGCGCCACCACCCTGCTGCACGACCTGCCGGGCGTGACCGCCCCGCGCGTGCTGGTGGTCGGCCTCGGCGATGCCGCCCGCTTCGGCGTGCCGCAGTACCTGAAGGCAGTCGGCGATGCCGTGCGCGCGCTGAAGGCCGGCGCTGCCCGCAGCGCACTGTTCACCCTGTCCGAAGTGGCAGTGAAGGACCGCGACGCGGCCTGGGCGATCCGCCAGGCGGTGATCGCCGCCGACCACGCGGCCTACCGCTACACCGCCACCCTGGGCAAGAAGAAGGCCGACGATGCCGGCCTGGCCCAGCTGGCCATCGCCGGTGATGACGCGCAGGCCCTGGCCCTGGCCCAGGGCCAGGCCATCGCCGCCGGTGTCGAGTTCGCCCGCGAGCTGGGCAACCTGCCGCCGAACTACTGCACCCCGGCCTATCTGGCTGAAGTGGGCGTGAAATTCGCCGGCGAGCATGACGGTGCCGAAGCGGAAATCCTCGACGAGACCCAGATGGAAGCGCTGGGCATGGGCTCGCTGCTGGCCGTGGCCCGTGGCTCGGCCAACCGCCCGCGCCTGGTCGTGCTGAAGTGGAGCAATGGCGGCGACGCCAAGCCCTACGTGCTGGTCGGCAAGGGCATCACCTTCGATACCGGTGGCGTCAACCTGAAGACCCAGGGCGGCATCGAAGAGATGAAGTACGACATGTGCGGTGGCGCCAACGTCATCGGCACCTTCGTCGCTGCGGTCAAGGCCAAGCTGCCGTTGAACCTTGTCGTGGTGGTGCCGGCGGTGGAAAACGCCATCGACGGCAATGCCTACCGCCCGTCCGACGTCATCACCTCGATGTCGGGCAAGACCATCGAAGTGGGCAACACCGACGCCGAAGGCCGCCTGATCCTGTGCGACGCACTGACCTACGCGCAGCGCTTCGAGCCGCAGGCGCTGGTCGATGTGGCCACCCTGACCGGTGCCTGCATGGTCGCCCTCGGCCACCAGACCGCAGGCCTGATGAGCAAGCACGACGACCTGGCCAACGAGCTGCTGGCTGCTGGCGAGCAGGTCTTCGACCGCGCCTGGCGCCTGCCGCTGTGGGACGAGTACCAGCCGATGCTGGATTCCAGCTTCGCCGACGTCTACAACATCGGCGGCCGCTGGGCCGGTGCCATCACCGCTGGCTGCTTCCTGTCGCGCTTCGCCGAAGGCCAGCGCTGGGCCCATCTGGACATCGCTGGCGTGGCCAGCGATGAAGGCAAGCGTGGCATGGCCACCGGCCGTCCGGTCGGCCTGCTGAGCCAGTGGTTGCTGGACCAGGTCGCCCGCGCCTGACGCTGTCCCTGACCCTGGCCGGCAACCGCCGGCCGGGGCCTCGCCGGTCCAGCCGCCACCCGGCATGGATCGGCACCTGCCTCACCTGGATGCCGCCATGCCCCGCGCCGACTTCTACCTGATCGCCAAGCCCCGTTTCCTGACCGAGCCGTTGCGCCTGGTCTGCGAGCTGGCGCGCAAGGCCAACGACGCCGGGTTGTTCACCCTGGTCCTCGCCCGCGACCAGGCCCAGGCCGAAGAACTTGACGAACTTCTCTGGTCGTTCGACGACGATGCCTACATTCCGCACCAGATCGTGGGTGAGGACGTGGACGAGGAAGAAGCCCTGGTACTGATCGCCCCGCCCGGTGGCGAGGCGCCCGTGCGGCCGCTGGTGATCAACCTGCGCGACGAACCCTGGCTGGGCCAGTGCGAGCGCGTGCTGGAAGTGGTCCCGGCCGATCCGGAAGCGCGCGAACCGCTGCGCGAGCGCTGGCGCCAGTACAAGACCGCCGGTTACGACCTGAACAAGCACGACATGTAAGCCCTGCGAGGACCCCTTGATGCGCCTGCTGATCGCCCTGATTCTTCCCTGGCTGTCCTTTTTCACCATCGGCCGGCCGATTGCCGGCATCGTCTGCCTGATCCTGCAGATCACCCTGATCGGCTGGCTGCCCGCCGCCATCTGGGCTGCCTATTCGGTCAGCCAGTACCACACCGACCAGAAGATCCGGCGCACCCTCGGGTCGCGCTGATCTCCCTTCCCGCCTTGATGACTGGTTCCCCCGCATGACCCAACTCGCCTCCAGCTACGACCCGAAGTCCTTCGAGACCGACCTCTACGAGGCCTGGGAGAAGGCCGGCCATTTCAAGCCGTCCGGCAAGGGCGAGCCGTACACCATCCTGCTGCCGCCGCCGAACGTGACCGGCACCCTGCACATGGGCCATGCCTTCCAGCAGACCCTGATGGATGCGCTGGTGCGCTACCACCGCATGCGCGGCTACGACACGCTGTGGCAGGTGGGTACCGACCACGCCGGCATCGCCACCGAAATGGTGGTCAGCCGCAACCTGGCGCTGGAAGGCAACGGCGAGACCCGCGATTCGCTGGGCCGCGAAGGCTTCATCGGCAAGGTCTGGGAATGGAAGCAGCAGTCCGGTGACATCATCGAGCGGCAGATGCGCCGCCTGGGCACGTCGGCCGACTGGTCGCGCAGCACCTTCACCATGGACCCGCAGCCGTCCGAAGCGGTGATCGAAGCCTTCGTGCGCTGGCACGAACAGGGCCTGATCTACCGCGGCCAGCGCCTGGTCAACTGGGATCCGGTGCTGAAGACGGCGATCTCGGACCTGGAAGTGGAGAGCGCCGAGGAAGACGGTTTCCTGTGGTCGATCGCCTACCAGCTGGATGAAGGCCTGAGCTACGAACACGTCGAGCGCGATGCCGACGGCGTCGAGACCCTGCGCGAGACCCGCGATTACCTGGTGGTCGCCACCACCCGCCCGGAAACCCTGCTGGGCGACACCGCGGTGATGGTGCATCCGGAAGACGAGCGTTACCTGCACCTGATCGGCAAGAGCGTGGTGCTGCCGCTGACCGGTCGCCGCGTGCCGGTGATCGCCGATGACTACGTGGACCGTGCGTTCGGCACCGGCGTGGTCAAGGTCACCCCGGCGCATGACTTCAACGACTACCAGGTGGGTGTGCGCCACAGCCTGCCGATGATCAACCTGTTCACTCCGGTGGCCGCGATCAACGACAACGCGCCGGAACGTTTCCAGGGGCTGGACCGTTACGATGCGCGCAAGGCCGTGCTGGGTGAACTGGAAGACCTGGGCATCCTGGTCGAGACCAAGGCGCACAAGCTGCAGGTGCCGCGCGGTGACCGCACCGGCCAGGTGATCGAGCCGTACCTGACCGACCAGTGGTTCGTAAAAATGGACGAACTGGCGCGTCGTGGCCTGGAACTGGTCGAGGACGGATCAATCGCCTTCGTGCCGCCGAACTGGATCAACACCTACCGCCACTGGATGAACAACATCCAGGATTGGTGCATCAGCCGCCAGCTGTGGTGGGGCCACCGCATTCCGGCGTGGTTCGATGCCGCCACCGGCAACTGCTACGTCGGCCGCAGCGAAGAGGAAGTGCGGGCGAAGAACAATCTCGGCAGCGACGTCGTGCTGAGCCAGGAAAGCGATGTGCTGGAGACTTGGTTCTCCTCGCAGCTGTGGCCGTTCTCCACCCTGGGCTGGCCGAACGAGCAGGCGATGGCCGAGCGCGGTTTCGACCGCTACCTGCCGTCGTCGGTGCTGATCACCGGCTTCGACATCATCTTCTTCTGGGTGGCGCGCATGATCATGGCCACCGACAACCTGACCGGGAAGGTGCCTTTCAAGGACGTCTACTTCACTGGCCTGATCCGCGATGGCCAGGGCCAGAAGATGTCCAAGAGCAAGGGCAACGTTCTCGACCCGCTGGACATCATCGACGGCATCACCATCGATGATCTGGTGGCCAAGCGCACCGGCGGGTTGATGCAACCCCGCATGGTGGAGAAGATCGAGAAGGCCACGCGCAAGGAGTTCCCGGACGGGATCGCCGCCCATGGTGCCGATGCGCTGCGTTTCACCATCGCCGCGCTGGCCACCCATGGCCGCGACATCAAGTTCGACATGAACCGCGCCGAGGGTTACAAGAATTTCTGCAACAAGCTGTGGAACGCCAGCCGCTTTACGCTGATGAACACCGAAGGTGCGGCGTTCACCGGCGCGCCGACGCCGCGTACCGATGCCGAGCGCTGGATCCTCTCGCGCCTGGCCGCTACCACCGCCGAAGCGCAGGGTCATTTCGCCGCCTATCGCTTCGACCTGTTGGCGCAGTGCCTGTACGAATTCGCCTGGAACGCGTTCTGCGATTGGTTCCTGGAGCTGAGCAAGCCGGCGTTGAACGGTGCCGATGCCGCCGACGCCGACAGCACCCGCCACACCCTGCTGTACGTGCTGGAAGCGCTGCTGCGCCTGCTGCACCCGCTGACCCCGTTCATCACCGAACAGCTGTGGCAGCAGCTGGCACCGCGCCTGGGCCTGGCCGAAACCACGCTGTCGCTGCGTCCGTACCCGACCGCCGCCGAGTTCGAGGGCGATTTCACCCAGGCCGAGGCCGACGTGGAATGGTTGAAGGCGGTGATCAGTGCGGTGCGCCGCGTGCGCAGCGAACTGAACGTTGCCCCGTCCAAGCTGGTGCCGCTGCGCCTGCTGGCCGGCCAGGAACAGGACCGCGTGCGCATCGAGCGCTTCAGTGCCTCGCTGTCGTTCCTGCTGAAGCTGGACAGCATCCAGTGGCTGGCCGACGCACAGAGTGCGCCGCCGGCAGCCGCCGCGATCGTCGGTGAACTGAAGCTGCTGGTACCGCTGGAAGGCCTGGTTGATCTCGATGCCGAGCGCGCGCGCCTGGACAAGGAGATCAAGCGCGTGGAAGGCGAACAGGAGAAGAGCGAGACCAAGCTGGCCAAGTTCTCCGACAAGGTGCCGCCGGCGGTGATCGAGCAGGAACGCGTGCGCCTGGTCGACTGGAACAACCAGCTGGCCGGCCTGCGCGAACAGCGCGCGAAGCTGTAACGCCGCCCTGGTAGGTGCGGACCGTGGTCCGCACCGCTGTGATGTGCCAACCAAGGTTGGCACCTACCAAAGCGCCAACCCTGGTTGGCACATTCTCGAGGTCGACGCCGGGCAATGCCCGGCGTTTCCTTTTGCCACGCGTGGCATCATCGCCTGATGCCGCTTTCCATCTTCCTGCTGGTCCTCGCCGCCGCCGCACTGCACGCCAGCTGGAACGCGATCGTCAAACGCGGGCCGGACAAGTTCCTCGGCACGGTGCTCGTCACCGGCAGCGCTGCGCTGTTGTCTGCGCTCGTCTTGCCGTGGCTACCCTTCCCCGCCGCGGAAAGCTGGCCGTGGCTGGGCGCTTCGGTGCTGCTGCAGGTGACGTATTACGCGTTGGTCGCACGCTGCTACCAACAGGTCGACATGAGCCTGGCGTATCCGATGATGCGCGGCTGCGCGCCCATCCTCGTTGCGCTGGCCGGCGCCGTGCTCGGCGAACGCCTGCCGCCGTCGGCCTGGCTCGGTGTCCTCCTGGTGAGCGGCGGCATCCTGTGCATGGCCCGCGGCGCACGTGGCGGCCAGCTGCGCCTGCCGTTGCTGACGGCGGCAATGATCGCCACCTACACCCTGGTCGATGCGCAGGGCGCACGACTGTCCGGCAATGCGCTGAGCTACACGTTGTGGCTGTTCCTGCTGTCGGGCATTCCGTTGCCGTTGTGGGCGCTGCATCGGCAGCGCGGTGCGCTGCTGGCGTATGCGCGCCGGCACTGGCCGCTGGGCGTGGCCGGCGGCATCGGTACCACCGCCTCGTATGCGATGGCGCTGTGGGCGATGACCCAGGTGCCGGTGGCAATGGTATCGGCGCTGCGCGAATCGTCGATTCTGTTCGCGCTGCTGATCTCGGTGTTCCTGCTGCGCGAACGGGTACCGCGTGCACGCTGGGTGGCGGCAGCATTGATCGTGGCTGGCGTGCTGGCGCTGCGGTTGGCATGAGAACGGCGTACCAACCGAGGCGGAGATTCATCGGTAGTGCCGGCCGCTGGCCGGCAACCCTCTCCATTACAGCGGCGGCATTGTCTCCAGCTCGCCGTCCACCAGCTCGATCGCCATCACCAGCGCATCTTCGCGCCCCTGCGCAGCAGGGTAGTAGCGAGGGCGCCGGCCGATCTCGTTGAAGCCTTCGCTGTGATACAGCGCCAGGGCCGGGGTGTTGGACGGACGCACTTCCAGGAACACCCGCTGCGCGCCTCGATCACCGGCCAGGCGGACCAGTGCACGCAGCAGCTGGCGGCCCAGCCCACGCGATTGCACCAACGGATCGATGCAGATGTTCAGCACATGGGCTTCATCGGCAGCGAGGCTGAGCACGCCATAGCCGATCAACAGGCCATCGCGCTCCATGGCCAGGCCGGGGTAACCGGCGCGCAGGCAATCCAGGAAAATGCCGCGGGTCCAGGGATAGGGGTAGCCACGCACTTCGATGGCCATCACCCCGTTGAGGTCGCTCTCGCGCAGCGCACGCATCGCCACCGGCCCGGGCTGGCTGACCGCACTCATGCGGTTCCGCCCTTGCGCAGCGCGCGCAGCTGCGGCCACAACGCGCGCTTGGCAGCAGGGTCGCGACGCAGCTGTTCCAGCGGCCAGCTTTCCATCAGCGTCTGTGTGGCCGGATCGTTCGGATTGCAGCCCGAAGCACGCAACAGCGCGATCTGCAGGCGGTCAGGCAAGCGCACCAGCGGTTGGCGCGCGTTGCCGGTGGGCAGCGGACGGGCCGCAGCCGGTATGGTGTCCGGCGCCGCCACCGGCACGGCAGTGCGTGGTGGCGCGCGCTCGGGCCGAGGTTCCGGCGCCGCGTCGCGCTGGCTGGGTGCGTGCTGCATCGAAGGTGGAGCCGTGCGCGTCAGCTCAACCGGCACGGGTGCCGATGCTGCGGCTTCAGCCACGCTCAGCTGCAATGCCGCGTCCATTTCAGCGGCCAACTGGCCGTCGTGATAGACGGTGTAGCCCATGGCCTGCAGCCAGGCCTGCTGGGCCGGGGACCACAATAGGGGCAGGTCCTGGCTCACGCCGCCTCGGGCTTCTTGCGCAGGCGCTGCACGCCCCACATCACCGGGCCTGACAGGGCGTACAGGATGCCGACGACCAACAACACGCGGGGCAGATCGATCACCGCGATGGCGATGGCGATCGGCACCAGTGCCAGCACCAGGAACGGGACACGATCCGAACGTGCGCCCTCCTTGGCCGCACCTCCCTTGAAGCTCCAGAAGCGGATGCGGCTGACCATCAACAGTGCGGCGACCAGGGTCACCGCCAGCGCCACGAAGCGCAGCTCGTTGCCGTTCCAGCCCAATGTGCCATCGGCGAAGGCCCAGACGAAGGACATCATCAGGCCGGCAGCAGCCGGGCTGGCCAGGCCGACGAACCAGCGTTTGTCGACCACGGCTACCTGGGTATTGAATCGCGCCAGGCGCAGGGCCGCGCAAGCGGCGTACAGGAATGCCACCGCCCAGCCCAGGCGACCGACCAGCTCACCGTCGTATTTCAGTTCCGACAGGGACCAGTGATACATCACCAGGGCCGGCGCCATGCCGAAGCTGACCAGATCGGCCAGCGAGTCGTACTGCACGCCGAACTCGCTGCTGGTACCGGTCAGGCGCGCGACACGGCCATCGAGGCCGTCCATCACCGCCGCCACGAACACGGCGATGCTGGCATTGACGAAATCCCCGTTGGCCGCGGCGATGATGGCGTAGAAGCCAGAGAACAACCCAGCCGTGGTGAACAGGTTGGGCAGCAGGTAAATCGTGCGCGAGCGCGGCGGCGGTGTGATCGGGTCCATGGAATCCAGTTTAATCGACTTGCCAGCGGTCGGCGCCAATGCTGCAATCGGCGTTCTACGCCCATTCTGCGGAGTTTGCCATGCGTGCCCTGTCCTGCCTGGGATGCCTGCTGCTGTTGGTCAGTACCACTGCGCTGGCCGGCCCTGTCTACAAGTGGAAGGACGCCAAGGGCGTGACCCAGTATTCGGAAACGCCGCCGACCGGGGCCAAATACGAGACCCGAGCCCAGGCCAGGACGCCGGTGGCGGAAGAAGCGGCGGCGACCAGCGCCGCTCCGGTGTCCAAGGAGTGCAGCACCGCCCGCGCCAACGTGGCGCTGCTGGATGGCGGCGGCCAGGTGATGCACGACACCGACGGCGATGGCAAGGCCGATACCGCGCTTACCCCGGAACAGCGCAGCGCGCAGAAGGGCCTGGCCGAGGCAGCGATCAAGGCGTACTGCCCCCCGGCGGGTTAAGGGGGTAGCGGCCGGGCGGCGCCCGGCACCCGCCGAATCAACGTCAACGTCAACGTCAAAAGCGGGCATTCCGTGGGATGACGGGGCGGTGTCGGATTGCGGGGACGCCGTAAACCCATCCRTGGGGGCTTGGCAGCCGCATCCATGCGGCTGACACCCCGCAATCCGACACCGCCCCGTATTCGACAGTTTCCCGGTGGCCAGTAGATCCACGCCATGCGTGGATGATCTACGTTCAATTGTCGAAATATTCGATTTCGACGGAGATTCATCCACGCATGGCGTGGATCTACGTGTCGACCAAGGTCGACACCCACCACCACCAACAGCCGCGGAAATCTGTCGAAGGCGGGGTGGGTCCGGTTGCGGGGGTGTCCGCGGCATGGATGCCGCGGCCAAGCCCCCAAGGATGGGTTCACGGCCTGCCGTAATCCGAAGCCGACGATGCGCCTCTCCCAGTTCCACCTGCACACCACCAAGGAAACCCCCAGCGACGCCGAGCTGACCAGCCACCGGCTGATGCTGCGCGCGGGCATGATCCGCAAGCTCGCGTCCGGCCTGTACACCTGGTCGCCGCTGGGCCTGCGCGTGCTGCGCAAGGTCGAACGCATCGTCCGCGAGGAAATGGACCGCGCCGGTGCCGTGGAATTCCAGATCCCGACCATCCAGCCGAAGGAACTGTGGGAGCAGACCGGCCGCTGGCAGAAATTCGGCCCGCAGCTGCTGAAGATCAAGGACCGCAAGGAACAGACCTTCTGCTACAGCCCCACCGCCGAGGAAGCGGCCTGCGATTTCGCGCGCAGCGAACTGTCCAGCTACAAGCAGCTGCCGGTCAACTTCTACCAGATCCAGACCAAGTTCCGCGACGAGATCCGTCCGCGCTTCGGCGTGATGCGCGCGCGCGAATTCCTGATGAAGGACGCCTACTCGTTCCACCTGCACGACGAAGACCTCGTGCGTGAGTACGAAAACATGAAGGTGGCCTACAGCCGCATCTTCACCCGGCTGGGGCTGGACTTCCGCATGGTGCAGGCCGATTCCGGCGCGATCGGCGGTGACGCCTCGCAGGAATTCCACGTGATCGCCGACTCCGGTGAAGACGCGCTGGTGTTCTCTACCGGTTCGGACTACGCCGCCAACATGGAAGCGGCCATTGCCGCCGATCCGGCTGCGCGCGCTGCGGCCAGCGAGGCACTGCGCAAGGTCGAGACCCCGGTCCAGAAGACCTGCGAAGACGTCGCCGCGCTGCTTGGCATCGACCTGCAGCGCACGGTGAAGTCGGTGGCGCTGATTGCCGGTGAAGGCAAGGCACAGCAGTTCGTGCTGGTGCTGGTGCGTGGCGACCACGAGGTCAACGAAATCAAACTGGGCAAGGTTGCTGGCCTGGACGAGCAGCGTTTTGCCAGCGAAGCGGAGATCGCCGAATACCTCGGCAGCGTGCCGGGCTTCCTCGGTCCGGTTGCACCGGCCAAGCCGATCCGCGTGGTCGCCGATCGCGAAGTGGCGGCGATGTCCGACTTCGTCGTCGGTGCCAATGAGGCCGGTTTCCATCTGGCCGGCGTCAACTGGGGCCGCGACCTGGCCGAACCGGAAGTGGCCGATATCCGTAACGTGCGCGCCGGTGACCGCGCGCTGGATGGCGGCGAACTGAAAATCGCCCGTGGCATCGAAGTCGGCCACGTGTTCCAGCTGGGCCGCACCTATGCCAAGGCGCTCGATGCCACCGTGCTGGACGAGAATGGCAAGGCTGCGGTGATGACGATGGGCTGCTACGGCATCGGCATTTCGCGTGTGGTCGCCGCAGCCATCGAGCAGAACCACGATGACGCCGGCATCATCTGGCCCGACGCCATGGCGCCGTGGCAGGTGGTGGTCTGCGTGATCAATCCGAAGGGCGACGCGGGCGTGGCCGATGCCGCTGCAGGTCTGCTGCAGGAGCTGCGCGACGCCGGTCTGGATGCCGCACTCGACGACCGCGGCCTGCGCCCGGGCGCGATGTTCGCCGACATGGAACTGATCGGCATCCCGCACCGGGTGGTGGTCAGCGAGCGCGGCCTGGCCGCAGGTACCTTCGAGTACCGCTCGCGCCGCGCGGCCGAAGCGGAGAGCCTGGACAAGGCCGCCCTGCTGCAGCGCCTGCAGGGTTGATCGGAAAAGACCGGGGTATACCCCGGTCTTTTTTTGCCGGATGGCCGCCCCCGGAAAATCGCAGCGGACATAATCCGGTCAAAATGGTCGCAACCGGGCCAGCCAGCCGACAGACGGTGACCTCAACTGTTTGTGCTGGGATTAATTCCTCATTACTCTGTCCCGCGACGCCACGGACCGGCTCGTCCCTGTCCCTAAATTAGTTTCTGGAGTAATCGTTGATGAGCATCGACCTGACCGGCCTGTCGGCACGTGAGCTGGGCGCATTGATCCGCACAGCCAAGAAGCAGCAGACCATCGTCGCCAAGCGTCGCCCGATCACCAAGGTGCGTGCCCAGCTGAGCAAGCTGGCCAAGACCGAGGGTTACACCATCGAGGAACTGTTCGGTGGTGAACCCGCACCGCGTGCGCGCAAGGTCGCCAAGGCCACCAAGGCCCCGTCCAAGACCGCCGGCCGCAAGCTGGGCAAGGTTGCGCCGAAGTACCGCAACCCGGCCAACCCGAAGGAAACCTGGACCGGTCGTGGCAAGCAGCCGCGCTGGATGGCCGAGCTGACCGCCAAGGGCAGCAAGAAGCCGGAAGATTTCCTGATCAAGAAGGCCTGAGGCCGGCTGCAGCAGGAATGAAAAACGCCGGCGAAAGCCGGCGTTTTTCATTCAAGGTGTGTGGACCAACGGTCCACACCTACAGGGTCTTGCGCGCCGGCATCAGCAGGTTGCCGAACAGCAGGCCGGCGACCAGCGCCATCACCACGTTCAACACGGTCAGGAACACGCTCTGGCCGGCGCCCACGTCCTGTTGCTGGACCAGGGTCAGCACGCCCCGCAGGCTGGTGCTGCCAGGCACCATCATGATGATGCCCGGCAGGCGGATGATCGCGCCGGGACGGCCGACCACGCGTCCGAACAGGTTGCCGCCGGCGGTCAGCAGCATCGCCGACAGGAAGATGCCGGCCGGCGTCCCCCAGGCATGACCACCAAACTTGGAGATCGCGTAGCCGGCCACCGAGGCGGCGATCACCCACGGATAGTCGCGGCGGTTGGCCTTGAACAACATCGCGAAGGCGAACGCCGCCGTCAGCAGCGAGCCCCACTCCACCCACGGCCCCTGTGGCCGCGAGGCACGGATCATCGGGTCCAGCCCCAGCACATCGGCCAGGGTCACCGCGATCATCGCGCCGACACTGAGCTTCATGATCGTGGTCAACGCGCCGGCAAAGCGCGCGGTGCCGGACACCCAGTGCTGGCTGGCCAGTTCATTGACCGCATTGGTCAGTGACATGCCCGGCAGCAGCACCACCAGCGAGGCGATGATCACCGTGTTGAGATTCAGGGCACCCACGAACGTGGCAACCACGGTAGCAACCAGGCCGGCCAGCAGCGCCGCCAGTGCTTCGGCCGCTTCCCGGCTGGCCGGGCGCTTGTCGGTGACCATGCCGAGCAGGCCGATCAACAGGCCGATGACGCCGGCGGTGGCGATGTCCAGCCACGGCAGCTTCCACATGCCCGCCACGCCGGCCGCACCGAGGGTGAAGGACAGGATGGTGCGCAGCTTGCCGCGCCGGCCCGGATCCTTGTCCAGCTGGCGCAGCGCGGTGTGGCCCTGGGCAATGCTCATGCGGCCATTGGCCACTTCTTCGGCGATCCCGTCAGCCACGCTGAGCTTGTGCAGGTCGTTCTCGCCGGGCGCCAAGCGGATCACCCGGGTGATGTCACTGGAGCCGATGGCCTGCGCCGGATCGCTGAAACTGAGGATGATGCCGGTGGGGTTCGACCACGGTTCACAATCCAGATCAAGCTGCCGGGCCAATGCAACCACCGCCGCTTCCAGGCGCTGGGCCGTTGTGCCGTAGCTGTGCAGGCGGCCGGCGATCTCGGAAACGAAGGCCACGCGCTGCGCGTAGGTGGCCTGGGGCGTGGGGATCGTGTGAGCGTCTGCGGACATGCGCCGTAGTATTACCTACGTCAGGCTCTGCTGGAGAAATTCATCCTGGTTCGACGCGACGTGCAATTCAGAACGGTTATGCTGCGACCCGAATGGCCCCCATGACCCCGACCCACGCCCCCCAGCTCGAACAGGACGCTCAGGATCCGGGACTGATCCGGCTGTCCGGCCACTGGACCCTGAAGACCGCGCTGGCCGCGGCCGAAGTGCTGCGTGGCGTTCCGGACACGCTGACCGGCATCGACGCCACCGGCATCGAGCTGCTCGACTCGGCCGGCGTGCTGCAGGTGCTGCGCGTCGCCCATCGTGCCGATCTCGGCGAGCACGCGCTGCAGTTCCGCCCGGACCACCAGGCGCTGGTGTGCACCATCGAAGAAGTGGCCGACGACCGTCCGAAGCCGAAGCGCGACTTCGGCGTGCTGGCGGCGCTGGAGCGGCTGGGCGTCAGCGTCCACGCCACGGGCCACAACATCAAGGCGCTGTGCAGCTTCCTCGGTGAGAACCTGGTCAAGGCCGCACGCCTGGTCAAGGAACCCCGACGTTTCCGCCTGACCGCGACCGTCCATCAAATGGAGCAGGTCGGGCTGGACGCAGTACCGCTGGTGGCACTGCTGTCCTATCTGGTCGGTGCGGTGATCGCCTTCCTCGGCTCGACCATCCTGCGCGATTTCGGCGCGGAGATCTTCGTGGTCGAGCTGGTCAACATCGCCTTCCTGCGCGAATTCGCCGTGCTGCTGACCGCGATCGTGCTGGCCGGCCGTACCGCCAGTGCCTTCACCGCGCAGATCGGTGCAATGAAGGCACGCGAGGAAATCGATGCGATGCGTACCCTGGGGCTCGACCCCATCGACCTGCTGGTGCTGCCGCGCCTGGTCGCGCTGCTGGTGACGCTCCCGCTGCTGACCTTCATCGCGATGGTCGCCGGCCTGGCTGGCGGCATCACCGTCGGCGCGTTCGACCTCGACATTCCGCCGCAGATGTACATCGCGCGCATGCACGACACGATGGAAGTGCGGCACATGCTGGTGGGCCTGTCCAAGGCGCCGGTATTTGCGCTGGTGATCGGCCTGATCGGTTGCCTGGAAGGCCTGAAGGTGGAAGGCACCGCACAGTCGGTCGGCGAGCGCACCACCTCCAGCGTGGTGCAGACGATCTCGCTGGTGATCATCATCGACGCCTTCGCGGCGTTGTGGTTCATGCACATGGACTGGTGACATGAGCACGCATCCGATCCCCGAAGAAGTGCCCATGCAGGACGACGACGGCCACGACCTGGCCATCCGCGTGCGCGGGCTGGTCAACCGCTTTGGCAGCCAGACCGTGCATGAAGGGCTGGACCTGGACGTGCGCCGTGGCGAGATCCTTGGCGTGGTGGGCGGTTCGGGCACCGGCAAATCGGTGCTGATGCGCTCGATCCTCGGACTGCGCGTGCCGGATGAAGGGCAGATCGAAGTGCTCGGCCGCGACGCGCGCGCCGATGACGCCGAGAGCCGCCTGCACATCGAACGCAATACCGGCGTGCTGTTCCAGGACGGCGCCCTGTTCTCGTCGCTGACCGTGGGCGAGAACGTGCAGGTGCCGCTGAAGGAACACCACCGCGAACTGCCCGAGCGCTGGCACTACGAGCTGGCCCTGCTGAAGGTGAAACTGGCCGGCCTGCCCGCCGATGCGATCAACAAGCTGCCCTCGCAGCTGTCTGGCGGCATGCGCAAGCGCGCCGGCCTGGCACGTGCGCTGGCGCTGGATCCGCCGCTGCTGTTCCTGGATGAACCCACCGCCGGGCTGGACCCGATCGGTGCGGCCGCGTTCGACCGGCTGATCAAGACCCTGCAGGAAGCGCTGGGGCTGACCGTGTTCCTGATCACCCACGACCTGGACACGCTGTATGCCATCTGCGACCGGGTGGCGGTCATCGCCGACCGCAAGGTGGTGGCCAATGCGCCGCTGCCGGAAATCGAGAGACTGGATCATCCGTGGATCCAGGAATACTTCCACGGACCCCGCGCGCGCGCCGCGCGTGGCGAACAGATCGAGAGTGCCTGAGCCATGGAAACGAAAGCCAACTACGTGCTGATCGGCGCGTTCACCCTGATCACCGGCCTGGCCCTGCTGGCCTTCGGCCTGTGGGCCGCCAAGTACTCCTCCGACCGTACCTGGCAGGAATACCGGGTGGTGTTCCGCGAAGCGGTGACCGGCCTGTCGGTCGGCAGCCCGGTGCAGTACAACGGCATCGCGGTGGGCTCGATCACCGAACTGAACCTGGTGCCGGACGATCCGCGCCAGGTGGTCGCGCGCATCCGCCTGAACTCGACCACGCCGGTCAAGACCGATACCCGCGCCAAGCTGGCGATCACCAGCCTGACCGGTCCGTCGATCATCCAGCTCAGCGGCGGCACGCCGCAGTCGCCGGCACTGACCACGGTCAACAAGGACCCGGCACCGATCATCCCGACCACGCCGTCGGCGCTGCAGAACATCACCGACGTGGCCAACCGCATCGTCGAGCGCATGGACCAGATCCTCAGCGACCGCAACGTCGCCTCGATCAACGCCACCCTGGCCAACCTGGAAACGATCAGTGGCGGCCTGGCCGACCGCGACCAGGGCACGCAGTCACTGCTGCTCAGCGCGCGCGATGCCGCGCGCAGCCTGGACACCACCCTGAAGACCACCAACGGCACCATCGAGCGCCTGGACAAGAACCTGGTGCAGCAGCTGCCGGGCATCATCGACAAGCTCGACGCCACCCTGGCCAAACTTGATTCGGCCGCCGGCAATGCCGATTCGATCCTTGGCGAGAACCGCGCCGCCATCAACAGCTTCGCCAATGACGGCCTGGGCCAGCTCGGCCCGACCCTGGGTGAACTGCGTGGTCTGATCCGCGACCTGCGCCGGGTCAGCGACCGCCTCGAGAACAATCCCGCGCGCTACCTGCTCGGCCGCGACGCCCCGAAGGAGTTCGAACCCAAATGAGCCCGACCACCCTTCCGCGCCTGCTGCTGGCCGCGTCGCTGGCCACCCTGCTGGGTGGCTGCTCGATCCTCGGCAGCGGCGACAAGAATCCCGTCACCCTCTATTCGCCGGCTGTGCAGGTCAAGGTCGACCCCAGCTGGCCGCAAGCCGACTGGCAACTGGTGCTGGCCAAGCCCAGCGCCGCGCGCATGGTCGACAGCCCCCGCATCAACGTGCGGCCGACGCCGTCTGAGCTGGAGATCTACAAGGGCGCCAGCTGGGCGCAGCCGGCCACCGACATGATCGAGGACACCCTGCTGCGCGGCTTCGAGGATTCCGGCCGCATCCACGGCGTGGCCCGCGTCGCCGCCGGCATCCGCGCCGACTACAAGCTGTCCACCGACGTCCGTCGCTTCGAATCGGACTACCAGGGCCAGCCCACGCCGACGGTCGTCATCGAGATAAACGCCAAGCTGATCGACGTGACCAGCCAGCGAGTGGTCGCCGACCGTACCTTCCGCCAGCTGCAGCCGGTGGGCAGCACCGACGTGTCGGCCGTAGCCGCCGCCTTCGAGCGTGGCCTGCAGCAGGTGGCCCAGGACGTAGTGGGCTGGACGCTGACCAGCGGGCAGAATGACAAGCAGGCGCTGCAGCGCTGAGGTTGCCCGGCGAAGCCCGGTCAACGCGGATGGATCCAGCGGAACGTCAGGTTGATGCGCTCACCCTGCACCCGCGCCATCTTCGGCAGCGCGTGCTGGTAGTGGCGCTGGGTAGCGCCGCCCATCAGCAGCAGGTCGCCATGAGCCAGCAGAAATTCGGCCTTGCGTGCCGGATCGTCCCGTCGGCGCAGCAGAAACCGTCGCGCCGCCCCAAGGCTCAACGACGCAATCAGCGGGGCCGGCCCCAGCTCGGGCTCGTCATCGCTGTGCCAGCCCATGTAGTCGGTGCCGCCGCGATAGCGGTTGAGCAGTACGCTGTTGAACTCGCCCGAGCCCTGTTCCTGCAGGCGCATGCGCAGTGCCTGCAGCATCGGCGGCCATGGATGCGGGATGAACTCGGCGCCTGAATAGCGGTAACGCGCCTGCGGATCACCGATCCAGCAGCTCAACCGCGGTGAATCCACCCAGTTGCCGAACATGCGGATGCGGTGGGTTTCCCACGGGATTTCGGCTTGCAGCGCCTGCTGCAGGGCATCAGCCTGCCCACCAGGCAACCAGCCTGGCAAATGGCGGACGTCAGCGTCGGGAATGTCGGTCGGGAACAGCATCGACCAACGCTAGCACGGCCATGTTTGCCGCCGTGGCCGCCAACCCCGAAAATGGGGGCATGACCGATGCTCTCAATGTGATGCCGAGTTTCCGTTCCCCCTTACCGGAACGCGTCCGATGACCAACACCCGCTTGCGTCAGGTGCTGTTCCCGCTGCTGCGTGCAGCTTTTCGGGCGCTGCCGCTGTCGGAAGGGCAGCGCGACCGTCTGCGCACGCGCTGGCTGGCCCGTCATGGCGACTGGGTGCCGCCGCCGCCGAAAGGACAGCAGGACGCCAGCGGACCGCGCCCCAGTGCCCAATTGCGGTGGCGCGCCGACGAGCCAGCGATCGGCCACGTCCCCTGGCGCGAAGGCATCCTGCCCTCGCCACTGCCCGCTACCCTGGTGGCGTTCTACCTGCCGCAGTTCCACACGTTCCCGGAGAACGATGCCTGGTGGGGCAAGGGCTTTACAGAATGGCGCAATGTCACCCGTGCCCTGCCGCAGTTCGAAGGCCATGTGCAGCCACGCCTGCCTGCCGACCTCGGCTTCTACGACCTGCGCAATCCGCAAGTGATGCGTGACCAGGCGCGTTTGGCTGCGGAGTATGGCATCGGCGCGTTCTGCTTCTACTACTACTGGTTCAGCGGCCGCACGCTGATGGAAGACCCGCTGCGCCAGTGGCTTGACGACGACAGCATCGACCTGCCGTTCTGCCTGTGCTGGGCCAACGAGAACTGGGCGCGGCGCTGGGACGGGCGCGACGATGACATCCTGATCGGCCAGCAGCACAGCGCCGAAGACGATCTGGCCTTCATCGCCCACATCGCGCCCTATCTGCGCGACCGGCGCGCGTTGAAGGTCGATGGCCTGCCGATGCTGCTGGTCTACCGCCCCCATCTGCTGCCCGATGCACGTGCCACCGCCGACCGTTGGCGCCGCTGGTGTCGCGACAATGGCGTGGGCGAGATCCATCTGGCCTACGTTCAAGGCTTTGAACGGCCTGACCCACGTGACATCGGATTCGACGCAGCAGTCGAGTTCCCTCCGAACATGAGCAACCCTTCCTCGCTGTCGGCGCGGCAGTGGCTGCTCAATCCCGATTTCAATGGTGATGTCCGCGACTGGCGTGAACTCGCTGCCGAGATCAGTACGCGCCCGTTGCCGGACTATCCGTTGTATCCCGGCGTGAACCCTGGCTGGGACAACGAAGCGCGTCGCTCCGGCCGCGGCCGGGTGTACCTGCATGCCTCGCCGCGCGGCTACCGCGACTGGCTGCGCACCACAGTGCATCAGCGGCTGTCGGCAGTACCGGCAGAGCAACGCCTGGTCTTCATCAACGCCTGGAACGAATGGGCCGAGGGGGCGGTGCTCGAGCCAGACGCGCGGCTGGGGCATGCATGGCTGCAGGCGACGCGCGAGGCCTTGTCCCCGGCCCCACCGCCAGGTCAGGCGCGTGCCTGCTTGATGGTCCTGCTTGACGATCCCGATGCGATCGCCGCGGTGCTCACTGCTGCGGGCGACCTCGGGGTGCAGTATCGCTTGTTCGTGCCTGCCGCCCTGCGCCCGCAGAACGCACCGGCCGAGGTCATCGGCCATGCCGGCAATGCGCTGACCAGCCTGCTTCAACTACTGCAGGAGCATTCCTCGGAGGGCGCTCTGCTGGCATGCTGGCTGGACATGCGCGGGAACACCGTCCCGCAGCACATACCGACAGCGGGCGCGATAAAAAAGGTGCTTGAGGAATTCACGCAACGGCCGTCGCTGGGGATGATGCCAATAGCCGCGCCGGAAGGCACCGATGTCTGCAGCAGCCATCTTCGCTGGGCGACCCGCCTGGGACTGGCTCAGCGCCCGATGCCACGAATCGTCCGCGCTGCCTGGCTGCGAACAGAAGCCCTCAGACCTCTGTTGGATGCGCATCTCCATCCCAGCGAACTCAACGCAATGGATGCGTCCGGAGCGCTTGCCCAGCTGCTGCCGGACATCGTGATCAACGCAGGCTACGTTATCGCGGCAGCGCAGGACCAGCACTGATGCTGGCCCTGCGGGGCACGGGACCGATGCCCGTCAGCGGAACGCGACGCCGGTCTTTTCCTTCAACTCATCCTCGCCCACGCCCGCGGCGGTCTCCACCAGCACCAGACCGTCATCGGTCACATCGAACACCGCCAGGTCGGTGATGATGCGGTCGACCACGCCCACACCGGTCAGCGGCAGCGTGCATTCGGCCAGGATCTTGTGCTCGCCGTTCTTGGCGGTGTGCTCCATCAGCACCACCACGCGCTGCACGCCGGCCACCAGGTCCATCGCGCCGCCCATGCCCTTGACCATCTTGCCGGGCACCATCCAGTTGGCCAGGTCGCCCTTGTCGGTCACCTGCATCGCGCCGAGGATGGCCAGGTTGACGTGGCCACCACGGATCATCGCAAAGCTGTCATGGCTGCCGAAGTAGCTGGCACCGGCGCGCGCAGTCACCGTCTGCTTGCCAGCATTGATCAGGTCGGCGTCCACCTCGGCCTCGGTCGGGAACGGACCGATGCCCAGCAGGCCGTTTTCCGACTGCAGCCATACGTCCACGCCCTCGGGGATGTGGTTGGCCACCAGCGTCGGCAGGCCGATGCCCAGGTTCACGTAGGCGCCATCAGTCAGTTCACGCGCAGCGCGCGCCGCCATCTCATCGCGGGTCCATGCCATGTCAGTTGCCCTCCGCACGGATGGTGCGCTGTTCGATACGTTTTTCAGGGGTGGGGTTGTGCACGATGCGGTGCACGTAGATGCCCGGCAGATGCACCTGGTCCGGATCGATGCTGCCGACCGGCACCACCTCCTCCACTTCCACGATGCAGACCTTGCCGGCCATCGCACAGGCCGGGTTGAAGTTGCGCGCGGTCTTGCGGAACACCAGGTTGCCGGCCTCGTCGGCCTTCCAGGCCTTGACCAGGGCAACGTCGGCGCGCAGCGCGGTTTCCATCACATAGTGCTTGCCATCGAACTCGCGGGTTTCCTTGCCCTCGGCGACCACGGTGCCGTAACCGGTGGCGGTGAAGAACGCTGGGATACCCGCCCCGCCGGCACGCAGGCGCTCGGCCAGGGTGCCCTGCGGATTGAACTCCAGCTCCAGCTCGCCGGCCAGGAACTGTCGTTCGAATTCCTTGTTCTCGCCCACGTACGACGAAATCATCTTGCTGATCTGCCGGGTTTCCAGCAGCTGGCCCAGGCCGAAGCCATCGACGCCGGCGTTGTTGGAGATCACGGTCAGGCCTTTGGCACCACTGTCGCGCAGCGCGGCGATCAGTGCCTCGGGAATGCCGCACAGGCCGAAGCCCCCCACGGCCAGGGTCTGGCCATCGGCGACCACGCCCTGCAGGGCCTGCGCCGCAGAGGCGAAACGCTTGCTGCGCGTGCCGCTGGAAGTTGATTGCTGCATCTCTACTGCCCTACCCGGTGAGAATGCCGCCATTCTAGCGGCACACCCGACGCCGGCTGAGATGCGCCGCAGCATGAACCGGCATGCCGGGCTGCCAATCCGTAGAATGTTCCCTTTCCCGCTTGCGGTGCCCTTGGCAACGCGTGCTGTAGATGGAGAGGACAGGACGACGCATGGCCGAAGTATTCACCGGAGGGGAACTGTCCCGCTGGCTGGATGCCGGGACGCTGGAAAAGGGCAACCACCACGTGTCGGCAGTGCGCGAGCTGGGCTACCGGTCACCGCTGCTGACCGCCCAGGTCGAGGGCTGGCAGGTAGCGATCGACCTGGATGCCAGCGCCCGCACCCCGCACAGCCCCCTGCAGAGTCGCTGCACCTGTCCGGCTGGCACGCACTGCGAGCATGTCGCCGCCGTGTTGCTGGCCGCACTGCGGAACTCACTGGAGGGTGAACCGGGTTCGCTGCGTGCGGCCGCCGATCCGATATTGCCTACCCTGCAGATCCAGGCGATGACGCCGATCCTGCATCTGCACAGCATGGAATACCGACCTGCCTGGCTCACCGATCGTGACCCCTCGCAATGGCTCGACGTCGCCACCGTAGCGTTCGAGTACGACGAACACGTGCGTTTTCTCGACGACCCATCGCTGTTCGTGCACGACGCCGAGGGCCAGCTCTACCTGCTGCCGCGTGACCTGGCCGGGGAGGCACGGCGTGAAGCTGAACTGCACAGCGTCCACCTGCACCGCGAGCGGCAACCGCGCGTCGTGCTGGACGGCGGCGGCCCGTTGTTCGAGCTGCGCAGTTTCGACTGGACCCGCTTCCTGCTGGAGGACGTGCTGCGGCTGGAAGCGCTGGGCTGGAAGATCGAGACTGACGATGCCTTCCGCCATCGCATCACCCGGGTGGAGGAGATCGACCTGGATGTGCGGTCGATGCCCACCGACAGCACTGCATTCGACCTGGCCCTGACCATTGACGTCGATGGCCGCAGCGTTGCGCTGGTTCCGCTGTTGCAGGGCGTACTGCAGTCCGATCCGCGCTGGCTGCGCGGCCAGCTGGACGCGATCGGCGATGACGAGAACGTACTTCTGACGACGGCCGGCAATGAACGCCTGGCCCTGCGCGCAGGCCGCCTGAAACCGGTGATCGCGCTGCTGGCGGATCTGTTCGGCGACCACGGGCAACCGTTGCGCCTGCAGGCGCACGATCGCGGACGCCTGCAGGCACTGCAGGAAGCCGCGCAGCTGCGACTGCACAGCAGCAACGATACCCGCGCACGCGTTCAGCGCCTGCTGGACGCACCGGCGATGACCGCTGTCCCGGCGCCCCAGGGCTTGCGCGCGACGCTGCGCAGCTACCAGCTTGAAGGCCTGTCCTGGCTGCAGTACCTGCGCCAGCAGGGTCTGGGCGGCGTGCTGGCCGATGACATGGGCCTGGGCAAGACACTGCAGACGCTGGCCCATCTCCTGGTTGAAAAGCAGAGCGGCCGCCTGGACAAACCGGCACTGGTGGTCATGCCGACGTCACTGCTGCACAACTGGCAGAGTGAAGCTGCGCGCTTCACCCCGGATCTGCGCGTACTGGCCCTGCACGGACCCGCACGTGACACGCAGTTCGGCGCCATTGCCGCACATGATCTGATACTGACCACCTACCCCCTGCTCTGGCGCGACGAACAGGCGCTGCAGGCGCATTCCTACCATCTGCTGATCCTGGATGAGGCACAGCAGGTGAAGAATCCCAGGTCGCGCGCGGCGGCCACGCTGCGCACGCTGCAGGCGCGTCATCGCCTGTGCCTGACCGGCACCCCGCTGGAGAACCATCTGGGCGAGCTGTGGACGCAGTTCGACTTCCTGCTGCCCGGCCTGCTCGGCAGCGAAAAACAGTTCAACCAGCACTGGCGCCATCCCATCGAACGCGGCAGCGACCAGCGGCGTGCTCAGCTGCTGGCCCAGCGGCTGCGACCTTTCATCCTGCGCCGGCGCAAGGACCAGGTCGCTTCCGAGCTTCCACCAAAGACGGTCATCACCCGCACGGTGGCGATGGAAGGCGCCCAGCGCGATCTCTACGAAACCGTGCGTGCGGCAATGGAAAAGCAGGTCCGCGATGCGATCAACGGCAGCGGACTGGCGCGCAATCACATCGTGGTACTGGACGCGTTGCTGAAGTTGCGCCAGGTCTGCTGCGATCCGCGTCTGCTGCCAGGCGAGACACCCGCTCGCGCTGCCGGTTCGGCCAAGCTGGACCTGCTGCGCGAGATGCTGCCCTCCATGGTCGAAGAAGGACGGCGCATCCTGCTGTTCTCGCAGTTCACCGGCATGCTGGCCCTGATTGCGCAGGCATTGGATGCATTGGGCCTGGCCTACGTGACCCTGACCGGCGACACCCAGAACCGGGTCACGCCGGTGCAGCGCTTCATGCAGGGCGAGGTTCCGGTGTTCCTGATCAGCCTGAAGGCCGGTGGCGTAGGCCTGAATCTGACGGCCGCCGACACCGTCATCCACTTCGATCCCTGGTGGAACCCGGCCGCCGAGAACCAGGCCACCGACCGTGCCCATCGCATCGGCCAGGACCAGCCGGTGTTCGTCTACAAGCTGATCACCGCCGGCAGCGTCGAGGAACGGATCGCCGAGCTGCAGCAGCGCAAGGCCGACCTGGCCGACGCGATCCTGGAGGGCAGTGGCGGCACAGGCCCACGTTTCGACGCAGCCGACCTTGAGGCCCTGCTGTCTCCCCTGCCCGGCGCGCCGGCCAAACGCGCGGCAGGCAGACGCAGGGCCACCCGCACGTGACCACTTCGGCGGTCAGGCAGCGTTGGGGCTATGGAAACGATTCCCATACAAGGCTGGGATTACACTAGCCAACTGATCTGACAAAGGATTCCAGCGATGCCCCTGCCCGCCTTCAAGGCTTATGACATCCGCGGCCGCGTGCCGGAAGAACTGAACGAAGACCTCGCCCGCCGGATCGGCGTGGCCTTGGCCGATCAGTTGTCACCCGGGCCAGTGGTGGTGGGGCACGACGTGCGCCTGACCAGTCTGGCGCTGCAGGACGCGCTGGCGGTGGGCCTGCGCGGCGCGGGCCGGGAAGTGATCGACATCGGCCTGTGCGGCACCGAGGAAGTCTATTTCCAGACCGACCATCGCGGTGCAGCAGGCGGTGTGATGGTTACCGCCAGCCACAACCCGATGGACTACAACGGCATGAAGCTGGTCAAGGAGAACGCCCGGCCGATCAGTTCCGATACCGGCCTGTTCGCGATCTCCGATGCCGTGGCGGCCGACAGCGCAACACCGCAGCCGCCGACCGCAGGCCAACGCAGCGAGCACGACAAGAGCGCCTACATCCAGCATCTGCTGTCCTATGTGGACAGCACCAAGCTCAAGCCCCTCAAGCTGGTGGTCAACGCAGGCAATGGTGGCGCCGGCGCCATCGTCGACCTGCTGGCGCCGCACCTGCCGTTCGAGTTCATCCGCATCTGCCACGAACCCGATGGCAGCTTCCCCAACGGCATTCCCAATCCGCTGCTGCAGGAGAACCGCGCCGCCACGGCCGAGGCGGTCCGCGAGCACGGCGCCGACTTCGGCATTGCCTGGGACGGCGATTTCGACCGCTGCTTCTTCTTCGACCACAGCGGGCGCTTCATCGAGGGCTACTACCTCGTCGGCCTGCTGGCCAAGGCGGCGCTGGACCGTAACCCGGGTGGCAAGATCGTGCATGACCCACGCCTGGTCTGGAACACCGTGGAGATGGTCGAACAGGCGGGTGGTGTGCCGGTGCTGTGCAAGAGCGGCCATGCCTTCATCAAGGAGAAGATGCGCGCAGAGGACGCGGTGTACGGCGGCGAAATGAGCGCCCATCACTACTTCCGCGAATTCGCCTATGCCGACTCGGGCATGATCCCCTGGCTGCTGATCGCCCAGCTCATTTCCGAAAGCGGGCGTTCGCTGGCCGACTGGGTCGAAGACCGCATGGCCGCCTATCCGTGCAGTGGCGAGATCAACTTCAAGGTCAGCGATGCGAAGGCGTCCGTGGCCCGCGTGATGGAACACTTCGCCGCGCAGTCGCCGGCGCTGGATCATACCGATGGCATCAGTGCCGACTTCGGCGACTGGCGTTTCAACCTGCGCAGCTCCAACACCGAGCCCTTGCTGCGCCTGAACGTGGAATCGCGCGGGGATGCAGCGCTGATGCAGGCACGCACCGATGAAATCGCCACGCTGTTGAAGTCCTGAGCGGAGATGTCCCGATGAACACCGTCCAGCCCGTCATCCTCTCCGGGGGTTCCGGCACCCGCCTGTGGCCCTTGTCGCGCGAGGCGTACCCCAAGCAGTTCCTGCCTCTGGCCGGTGAGCTGACGATGCTGCAGGCGACCTGGCAGCGCGTGGCCCCCATTGCCAGCCGTGGCCCGCTGGTCATTGCCAACGAGGAACACCGCTTCGTTGCTGCCGAACAACTGCAGCAGGTCGGCGCCGAGCCGGCCGCGATCATCCTCGAGCCGGTCGGCCGCAACACCGCCCCGGCCATTGCCGTGGCCGCGCTGGAAGCCACCCGCGACGGCGCCGATGCGCTGTTGCTGGTACTGCCCTCCGACCACGTGATCACCGACGAAGCCGCGTTCCGCGTTGCGGTGCAGGCGGCCGCCGGCGCCGCTGAAGCCGGCAAACTGGTCACCTTCGGTATCGTGCCGACCGGCCCGGAAACCGGCTACGGCTACATCAAGGCCGCCGATGGCCAGGGCGTGCGCGCAGTCGAACGCTTCGTCGAAAAGCCCAACCTTGAAACCGCCACCGGCTACGTGGCCAGTGGCCAGTACTACTGGAACAGCGGCATGTTCCTGTTCAAGGCCTCGCGCTACCTGCAGGAGCTGGAACGCCTGCAGCCGGCCATGTTGTCGGCCTGCCGCACGGCATGGGAGGGCGCGCGCCGCGATGCCGACTTCACCCGGCTGGACAAGGACGCGTTCACTGCGGTGCCTTCAGATTCGATCGACTATGCGGTGATGGAAAAGACCGCCGATGCCGTCGTCGTGCCCTTGGATGCCGGCTGGAACGATGTGGGCTCTTGGACGGCACTGCGCGATGTCTCGCAGCAGGATGGCGATGGCAACGCGCACCAAGGTGATGTGATCGCCATCGACTGCCGCAACACCTATGCCTATGGCCAGCGCCTGGTGGCGATGGTCGGGCTCGATGATGTCATCGTGGTCGAGACCGACGATGCAGTGCTGGTCGGCAAGGCCGATCGCATGCAGGAGGTCAAGACGGTGGTGGCGAAGCTGAAGGCTGATGGCCGCAGCGAAGCCACCTGGCATCGCAAGGTGTACCGGCCGTGGGGAGCCTACGATTCCATCGACAACGGCGAGCGTTTCCAGGTCAAGCGGATCACGGTCAAGCCCGGCGGTACGCTGAGCCTGCAGATGCATCACCACCGTGCCGAGCACTGGATCGTGGTCAGCGGCACCGCCGAAGTTACCCGCGGCGATGAAGTAATCCTGCTGAGCGAGAACCAGAGCACCTACATCCCGCTGGGCGTGACCCATCGCCTGCGCAACCCGGGCAAGCTGCCGCTGGAACTGATCGAAGTGCAGTCCGGCAGTTACCTCGGCGAGGATGACATCGTCCGGTTCGAGGATACGTACGGGCGCAGTTGAGGGTTGTTTGATTGCCGGGCCTACGGCCCGGCAATTGGTTGCGGCAACACCCAGAGCCAAAGCCGCTCTGGCGTTCTGGCGCGACCTTACTCCACCGTAACGCTCTTGGCCAGGTTGCGCGGCTTGTCCACGTCGGTGCCGCGTGCCAGCGCGGTGTGGTACGCCAGCAGCTGCACCGGGATGGTGTGCACCACCGGGCTGAGCACGCCGGCATGGCGCGGGGTGCGGATCACGTGCACGCCCTCGGACTCGTTGAAGTTGCTGTCCTGGTCGGCGAACACGAACAGCTCACCGCCGCGCGCGCGCACTTCCTGCATGTTGGATTTGACCTTCTCCAGCAGGCTGTCGTTGGGTGCGATCACCACCACCGGCATGTCCTCGTCCACCAGCGCCAGCGGCCCGTGCTTGAGCTCGCCGGCCGGGTAGGCCTCGGCGTGGATGTACGA
>NZ_JBFRFC010000029.1:0-17339 GCF_052114625.1 Stenotrophomonas sp. 2YAF26
ACCCCGTTCTTCAAGGGCTACCGTCCGCAGTTCTACTTCCGTACCACCGACATCACCGGTGCGGTCGAGCTGCCGGAAGGCGTCGAGATGGTGATGCCGGGCGACAACATCAAGATGGTTGTCACCCTGATCAACCCGGTCGCCATGGACGCCGGCCTGCGCTTCGCAATCCGCGAAGGTGGCCGTACCGTCGGTGCTGGCGTGGTTGCCACCATCCTCGAGTAAGCCTGCATGCCGGCGGTCGCATAGCGCTGCCGGTCTGGCGAGTGGCGGGCCGGGAACCTCGGTCCGCCTTCGCCGTCTAAGGGAAGGCAAGTTTTCAACGTACGCCAGTAGCTCAATTGGCAGAGCAGCGGTCTCCAAAACCGCAGGTTGGGGGTTCGAGTCCCTCCTGGCGTGCCATCTGCCCACCTTACCGAGCGGCCCTGCCGCTAAAGCAGACACAGCCTGATGAATAGCAAGATCGAACATTCCAAGGACACCTCCGCGCAAGGCGGGGATATCGTCAAGTACGTCCTCGCATCGTTGCTGGTGCTGGCAGGTCTGTTCGTCTGGTTCTGGTTCTCCGCCGATTCCGGTCGCGCCGCCCAGCTGGGCTCGTGGACGGGTCAGCTGCGTGCGTTGGCGGTCGTGGTCGGCCTGGTTGGCGGTATCGGCGTGTTCATGCTGACCGGCAAGGGGCGCGACACCCGCGAATTCCTCTCCGAGTCGCGTTTCGAACTGCGTAAAGTGGTTTGGCCGACCCGTCAGGAAGCCATCCGCATGACCTGGGTGGTGATTGTCGTCGTCCTGATCCTCAGCTTGCTGCTGGGCGGGTTCGACTTCTTCATCCAGAAACTGACTCAGTGGTTCCTGAGCCGCTAAGGAGAAATGCATGAAGCGTTGGTACGTCGTTCACGCCTATTCGGGCTTCGAGAAGTCGGTGGCGCAGGCTCTGCGCGATCGCATCGTCCGTGACGGCATGGAAGAGCGCTTCGGCGACGTCCTGGTTCCGACCGAGGAAGTGATCGAAATGCGCGCCGGCCAGAAGCGCCGTTCCGAGCGCAAGTTCTTCCCGGGTTACGTGCTGGTCCAGATCGAGACCCACGAAGAAGCTGGCATTCCGCGCATCGACAACGAAAGCTGGCATCTGGTCAAGGAAACCCCGCGCGTCATGGGCTTCATCGGCGGAACCGCTGATCGCCCGCTGCCGATCGCCGATTCCGAGGCCGAGGCGATTCTGAACCGTGTCCAGGAAGGCGTCGAGAAGCCGCGTCCGAAGGTGCTGTTCGAGCCGGGCCAGATGGTCCGCGTCACCGAGGGTCCGTTCAACGACTTCAACGGTGTCGTCGAAGAGGTCAACTACGAGAAGAGCCGTCTGCGCGTCTCGGTGCTGATCTTCGGTCGCGCCACTCCGGTCGAACTCGAGTTCGGTCAGGTCGAAAAGGCCGTCTGATCTGTATTCACATGCCGCTTCAGGCATGTGAAGAAAAAACCTGATATGCTGCGCGGCTCCCGTTGGGAAGCTGGCGGGACGAGGCCACCGAAAGGTGGCCTTCGGCATGATTTCAAAACGCGATGCCGGGACGCGTGATTCCCGGTCCGATGGGGAGCCTGTTGTCGCAAGGCGCTAGCACCCGGAGAGTACTCACATGGCAAAGAAAGTTGTCGGTTATATCAAGCTGCAGGTGAAGGCCGGTCAGGCCAACCCCTCGCCGCCGGTCGGTCCTGCGCTGGGTCAGCGCGGCCTGAACATCATGGAATTCTGCAAGGCCTTCAATGCCGCCACGCAGAAGCTCGAGCCGGGTCTGCCGGTTCCGGTGATCATCACGGCCTATTCGGACCGTACGTTCACCTTCATCACCAAGAGCACCCCGGCCACCACCCTGCTGAAGAAGGCCGCTGGCATCTCGTCGGGCTCCAAGCGCCCGAACACCGAGAAGGTCGGCAAGGTCACCCGTAAGCAGCTGGAAGAGATCGCCAAGGCGAAGGAACCGGATCTGACTGCCGCCGACCTGGACGCCGCCGTGCGTACCATCGCTGGCTCTGCCCGTTCCATGGGCCTCGTGGTGGAGGGTTAATCAGATGGCACAGAACAAGCGCGAAAAGGCCATCAAGGCCGCCGTTGTCCCGGGTAAGGCGTATGCCTTCGAGGACGCAATCAACATCCTGAAGACCGCCACCAAGGCCAAGTTCGTCGAGTCGATCGACGTTGCTGTGCGCCTGGGCGTCGACGCGAAGAAGTCCGACCAGCAGGTTCGTGGTTCCACCGTGCTGCCGGCTGGTACCGGCAAGTCGGTCCGCGTCGCTGTCTTCGCTCCGGCCGGTGCCAAGGCTGATGAAGCCCTGGCCGCTGGCGCCGAAGCCGTCGGTATGGACGACCTGGCCGAGAAGATGCAGGCCGGCGATCTGAACTACGACGTCGTGATCGCGACCCCGGACGCAATGCGCGTCGTCGGCAAGCTGGGTACCGTGCTGGGCCCGCGCGGCCTGATGCCGAACCCGAAGGTCGGCACCGTCTCCCCGAACCCGGGTGAGGCTGTGAAGAATGCCAAGTCGGGTCAGGTGCGTTACCGCACCGACAAGGCCGGCATCATCCACTGCACCATCGGCAAGGCCGACTTCGCCGAAGACGCGCTGAAGTCGAACCTGACCGCGCTGCTGCTGGACCTGATCAAGGCCAAGCCGGCTACCTCGAAGGGCCTGTACCTGCAGAAGGTGTCGGTCAGCTCGACGATGGGCCCGGGCGTCACCGTCGACCAGTCGTCGCTGTCGCTGAAGTAATTGTTTGAGACGGTCACGGGTCCCTCGGGCTCCGTGACCGTGACATTTGAAGGCATCGCCGGCAACCCATCGCCGGTGGTAGCCGTCAAAGACCGCAGGTGCGGTCGTGGCATGTCGGCGACGGGCACGGAAGCTCGAATTGGCAGGGAGTCGCCGCCGAAGCAGCCATGACCGCTTAATCGATTCCCCGGAATCACCCTGCGTAGATGGTGCCCTTCTGGAGTTTTTCTGGTTCACGCACGTCTGGGATTTCCCAGGTTGGCCCACTCCAGGTCTAGAACGGCCCACCCCCGGAACATCATTCCGATGTTCCCGGCGTCCAGGACGGATGCTGCACAGGACCGCACACGGCAGGAGCCGTAAGCGGAGTTCAATTGGAGGAGTGCAATGGCTCTCAATCTGTCCCAGAAGCAAGAAGTAGTCGCGGAGCTGGCAGAAATTGCTGGTAAGGCACACTCCTTGATCGCAGCCGAATACGCTGGCACCACGGTCGCTCAGATGACCGCGATGCGTAAGCAGGCGCGTGAAACCGGCGTTTTCTTGAAAGTTGTCAAGAACACCCTGGCGTCGCGTGCTGTTGAAGGCACCGAGTTCGCAGTCGCACAGGACCAGATGGTTGGTCCGCTGCTGTACGCGTTCTCGCTCGAGGAGCCCGGTGCTGCCGGTCGCCTGATCAAGGATGCCGCCAAGGGCAACGACAAGCTGAAGGCCAAGGTCGTCGCAATCGGTGGTGAAGTGTTCCCGGCAAGCCATGTCGACGTGTTGGCCTCGCTGCCGACCCGCGACCAGGCCCTGGCAATGCTGGCCCGCGTCCTGACCGAGCCGGTCACGATGTTCGCCCGCGCCATCAAGGCAATCGGCGACAAGCAGAATGGTGGCGACGTCGCCGCCGACGCTGCTGAACCGGCCGCCGAGACCGCCTGAGTTTCGACTAATCGTGGTTCCTGACGGAACCTCAATCCAGAAAAACATCCAAAGGTAATTATCATGTCCCTTACCAACGAACAGATCGTCGACGCCATCGCCGAGAAGTCCCTGATGGAAGTGATGGAGCTGGTCAAGGCCATCGAAGAGAAGTTCGGCGTCTCCGCCGCTGCTCCGGTCGCCGCTGCTGTGGCTGGCCCGGCTGCCGTCGTTGAAGAGCAGACCGAATTCGTCGTCACCCTGAAGACCGCTGGCGACAAGAAGGTCGAAGTCATCAAGGCCGTCCGCGCCATCACCGGCCTGGGCCTGAAGGAAGCGAAGGACCTGGCCGAAGCCGGCGGCGTCCTGAAGGACAACGCTTCGAAGGACGAAGCCGAGAAGATGAAGAAGGACCTGGAAGCTGCTGGCGCGACTGTCGAAGTCAAGTAAGCACTTCCTTTGCGTCGCCATCGAAATCCGGCGATGCAGCCAAGGCTGGGGGCGTAAGCCCCCGGCCTTTGGTCGTTGTTGTAGGGCCGACCAATCGTGGCGCGGTTCTACGGAAATACGGTGAAAAGCCCAACACGGGCTGCGGTCAAACCCTGGTCGGCCAGCGCTACGCGCGGCGGCGGGGGAGTGGATGCAGACGAGTTGGCAGTTGGAAGTAGCGGGAGAAGGCGTGCTGGTGCCGGCAATACCAGCGACTTCCAACTGACAATTTCAAGTTCCCTTCGGGTCGTGGGCGCACGACTCGCACAACAAGGTGGAAGACCTCATGACGTCCTATTCGTTCACCGAAAAAAAGCGTATCCGCAAGGATTTCGGCAAGCAGCGTTCGATTCTCGAAGTGCCGTTCCTGCTCGCCATCCAGGTGGATTCCTACCGTGAATTCCTGCAGGAAAACGTCGATCCGGCCAAGCGCACGGACCACGGCCTGCACGCTGCACTGAAGTCGGTCTTCCCGATCGCCAGCTACAGCGGCAATGCCGCCCTGGAATACGTCGGCTACAAGCTGGGCGATCCGGTCTTCGACGAGCGTGAGTGCCGTCAGCGTGGCATGAGCTACGGTGCGCCGCTGCGCGTGACCGTGCGCCTGGTGATCTACGACCGCGAGTCGTCGACCAAGGCCATCAAGTACGTGAAGGAGCAGGAGGTCTACCTCGGCGAAATCCCGCTGATGACCGACAACGGCACCTTCATCGTCAACGGCACCGAGCGCGTCATCGTCTCGCAGCTGCACCGCTCGCCGGGCGTGTTCTTCGATCACGACCGTGGCAAGACCCACAGCTCGGGCAAGCTGCTGTACAGCGCCCGCATCATTCCTTACCGCGGCTCCTGGCTGGACTTCGAGTTCGACCCGAAGGACGCGCTGTTCACCCGTATCGACCGTCGCCGCAAGCTGCCGGTGTCGATCCTGCTGCGTGCGCTGGGCTACAGCAACGAAGAGATGCTGGCCGAGTTCTTCGAGATCAACACCTTCCACATCAACCCGGATGAAGGCGTCCAGCTGGAGCTGGTGCCGGAGCGCCTGCGCGGCGAAACCCTGGGCTTCGACCTCGCCGACGGCGACAAGGTCATCGTGGAAGCCGGCAAGCGCATCACCGCGCGCCACATCAAGCAGCTGGAAGCCTCGGGCATCGCCGCCCTGGCCGTGCCGGACGACTACATCGTCGGCCGCATCCTGTCGCACGACGTGGTCGATGCCTCGACTGGCGAACTGCTGGCCCAGGCCAACGACGAAATCACCGACGAGCAGCTGCAGAACTTCCGCAAGGCCGGCGTCGATGCCGTGGGCACCCTGTGGGTGAACGACCTGGATCGTGGCCCGTACCTGTCCAACACCCTGCGCATCGATCCGACCAAGACCCAGCTGGAAGCCCTGGTCGAGATCTACCGCATGATGCGTCCGGGCGAGCCGCCGACCAAGGATGCCGCGCAGAACCTGTTCCACAACCTGTTCTTCACCTTCGAGCGCTACGACCTGTCGGCCGTCGGTCGCATGAAGTTCAACCGTCGCGTGGGCCGCAAGGAAACCACCGGCGAAGCGGTGCTGTACGACCGCAAGTACTACGGCGAGCGCAACGACGAAGAGTCCAAGCGCCTGGTTGCCGCCCACGGTGACAGCTCGGACATCCTGGACGTGATCAAGGTCCTGACCGAGATCCGCAACGGTCGCGGCGTGGTCGATGACATCGATCACCTGGGCAACCGTCGCGTGCGTTCGGTCGGTGAAATGGCCGAGAACGTGTTCCGCGTGGGCCTGGTCCGCGTCGAGCGCGCGGTCAAGGAACGCCTGTCGATGGCAGAGTCGGAAGGCCTGACCCCGCAGGAGCTGATCAACGCCAAGCCGGTGGCTGCGGCGATCAAGGAATTCTTCGGCTCCTCGCAGCTGTCGCAGTTCATGGATCAGAACAACCCGCTGTCGGAAGTCACGCACAAGCGCCGCGTCTCGGCCCTGGGCCCGGGCGGCCTGACTCGTGAGCGCGCCGGCTTCGAAGTGCGCGACGTGCACCCGACCCATTACGGCCGCGTCTGCACCATCGAAACCCCGGAAGGCCCGAACATCGGCCTGATCAACTCGCTGGCCGTGTACGCCCGCACCAACCAGTACGGTTTCCTCGAGACCCCGTACCGCAAGGTCGTGGACGGCAAGGTCTTCGACGAAGTCGAGTTCCTGTCGGCCATCGAAGAAAACGAGTACGTCATCGCCCAGGCAAACGCCCTGACCGATGCCAACAGCGTGCTGACCGAGCAGTTCGTCCCCTGCCGTTACCAGGGCGAATCGCTGCTGAAGCCGCCGGCGGAAGTCCACTTCATGGACGTCTCGCCGATGCAGACCGTGTCGATCGCGGCTGCGCTGGTTCCGTTCCTGGAGCACGATGACGCCAACCGCGCACTGATGGGCGCGAACATGCAGCGTCAGGCCGTGCCGACCCTGCGTGCGCAGAAGCCGCTGGTCGGTACCGGCATCGAGCGCGCCGTGGCGCGTGACTCGGGTGTGACCGTGAACGCCCGTCGTGGTGGCGAGATCGTGCAGATCGACGCCGCCCGCATCGTGGTCAAGGTCAACGAAGCCGAGATCACCGATGCGTCCGATGCCGGCGTCGACATCTACAACCTGATCAAGTACACCCGTTCCAACCAGAACACCTGCATCAACCAGCGTCCGCTGGTGGAAGTGGGCAACGTGGTGGCGCGTGGCGACGTGCTGGCCGATGGTCCGTCCACCGACATCGGTGAACTGGCCCTGGGCCAGAACATGCTGATCGCCTTCATGCCGTGGAACGGCTACAACTTCGAAGACTCCATCCTGCTCTCCGAGCGCGTGGTGGAAGAGGATCGCTACACCACGATCCACATCGAAGAGCTGACCTGCGTTGCGCGTGACACCAAGCTGGGGCCGGAGGAAATCTCGGCCGACATCCCGAACGTTTCCGAGCAGGCGCTGAACCGCCTGGACGAGAGCGGCGTGGTGTACATCGGTGCCGAAGTCCGCGCCGGCGACATCATGGTCGGCAAGGTCACCCCGAAGGGCGAAAGCCAGCTGACCCCGGAAGAGAAGCTGCTGCGCGCGATCTTCGGTGAGAAGGCTTCGGACGTGAAGGACAGCTCGCTGCGCGTGCCGCCGGGCATGGACGGCACCGTCATCGACGTGCAGGTCTTCACCCGCGACGGCATCGAGAAGGACAAGCGCGCCCGTCAGATCGAAGAGTCTGAAATCAAGCGCGTCAAGAAGGACTTCGACGACCAGTTCCGCATCCTGGAAGCAGCCATCTATGCCCGTCTGCGTTCGCAGATCGTCGGCAAGGTGGTCAACGGCGGCGCCGGCCTGAAGAAGGGCGACGTTGTCTCCGACGCCTACCTGGATGGCCTGAAGAAGGCCGACTGGTTCGTGCTGCGCATGAAGGACGAGGACGCTGCCGAAGCCATCGAACGCGCACAGAAGCAGATCCAGGCGCACGAGAAGGAATTCGAGCGTCGCTTCGCCGACAAGCGCGGCAAGATCACCGCGGGCGACGATCTGGCTCCGGGCGTGCTGAAGATGGTCAAGGTGTTCCTGGCCGTGAAGCGCCGCATCCAGCCGGGCGACAAGATGGCAGGCCGCCACGGCAACAAGGGTGTGGTCTCCAACGTGGTGCCGGTCGAGGACATGCCGTACATGGCCTCGGGCGAAACCGTGGACATCGTGCTGAACCCGCTGGGCGTGCCGTCGCGTATGAACATCGGGCAGATCCTGGAAGTGCACCTGGGCTGGGCCGCCAAGGGTCTGGGTCGCAAGATCCAGGCAATGCTGGAAGCCCAGGCCGCGGTCGCCGACCTGCGCAAGTTCCTGGACGACATCTACAACCACGATGACACCAACGTGGCCAACCGTGTCGACCTGTCGCAGTTCAGCGACGAGGAACTGCTGCGCCTGGCCCGCAACCTGTTCGACGGCGTGCCGATGGCAACGCCGGTGTTCGACGGTGCCACCGAAGCGGAAATCAAGCGCATGCTGGAACTGGCCGACCTGCCGAGCAGTGGCCAGACCCAGCTGTATGACGGCCGCACCGGTGAAGCCTTCGATCGCCACACCACCGTTGGCTACATGCACTACCTGAAGCTGAACCACCTGGTCGACGACAAGATGCACGCCCGTTCGACCGGTCCGTACTCGCTCGTCACCCAGCAGCCGCTGGGCGGCAAGGCGCAGTTCGGCGGCCAGCGCTTCGGTGAAATGGAAGTCTGGGCGCTGGAAGCCTACGGCGCGGCCTACACCCTGCAGGAAATGCTGACGGTGAAGTCCGATGACGTGCAGGGCCGCAACCAGATGTACAAGAACATCGTCGACGGTGAGCACGAGATGGTCGCGGGCATGCCGGAATCCTTCAACGTCCTGGTGAAGGAAATCCGCTCGCTGGCCATCAACATGGAACTGGAAGACAACTGATCCATGCCGGCGCGGCGGCCACCGCCGCCGCGCCGCTGGCAGTCAACTGAAAGCCCATCGACACAGCATTCCTCCTTCTGGAGAACACCATGAAAGACCTGCTCAACCTCTTCAACCAGCAGCGCCAGACGCTGGACTTCGACGCGATCAAGATCGCGCTGGCTTCGCCGGACCTGATCCGTTCGTGGTCCTTCGGCGAAGTGAAGAAGCCGGAAACCATCAACTACCGTACCTTCAAGCCGGAACGTGACGGCCTGTTCTGCGCCGCCATCTTCGGACCGGTCAAGGACTACGAGTGCCTGTGCGGCAAGTACAAGCGCATGAAGCACCGCGGCGTGGTCTGCGAGAAGTGCGGCACCGAAGTGACCCTGGCCAAGGTGCGTCGCGAGCGCATGGGCCACATCGACCTGGCCTCGCCGGTCGCGCACATCTGGTTCCTGAAGTCGCTGCCGTCGCGCATCGGCCTGATGCTGGACATGACCCTGCGCGATATCGAGCGCGTGCTGTACTTCGAAGCCTACGTGGTGACCGAGCCGGGCCTGACCGCCCTGGAGCGCCGCCAGCTGCTGACCGAAGAACAGTACCTGCAGGCCCGCCAGGAGCATGGCGACGACTTCGACGCCGCCATGGGCGCCGAGGCCGTGTACGAACTGCTGCGCACCATCGACCTGCAGTCGGAAATGACCCGCCTGCGCGAAGAGATCGCCAGCACCGGTTCGGAAACCAAGCTCAAGCGACTGACCAAGCGCATCAAGCTGATCGAAGCCTTCCTGGAATCGGGCAACCGTCCGGAGTGGATGGTCATGACCGTGCTGCCGGTGCTGCCGCCGGACCTGCGTCCGCTGGTTCCGCTGGATGGTGGCCGCTTCGCGACCTCCGATCTGAACGACCTGTACCGCCGCGTCATCAACCGCAACAACCGCCTGCGCCGCCTGCTCGAACTGAGCGCGCCGGACATCATCGTGCGCAATGAAAAGCGCATGCTGCAGGAATCGGTCGATGCGCTGCTGGACAACGGTCGTCGCGGCCGTGCCATCACCGGCACCAACAAGCGCCCGCTGAAGTCGCTGGCCGACATGATCAAGGGCAAGCAGGGTCGCTTCCGTCAGAACCTGCTCGGCAAGCGCGTGGACTACTCGGGCCGTTCGGTCATCGTGGTCGGTCCGTACCTGCGCCTGCACCAGTGCGGCCTGCCGAAGAAGATGGCGCTTGAGCTGTTCAAGCCGTTCGTCTTCGCCAAGCTGCAGCGTCGTGGCCTGGCCACCACCATCAAGGCCGCCAAGAAGCTGGTCGAGCGCGAAGAAGCCGAAGTCTGGGACATCCTGGAAGAGGTCATCCGCGAACATCCGGTGATGCTGAACCGTGCGCCGACCCTGCACCGTCTGGGCATCCAGGCGTTCGAGCCGGTGCTGATCGAAGGCAAGGCCATCCAGCTGCACCCGCTGGTCTGCACTGCGTTCAACGCCGACTTCGACGGTGACCAGATGGCCGTCCACGTGCCGCTCTCGCTGGAAGCCCAGCTGGAAGCGCGTGCGCTGATGATGTCCACCAACAACATCCTGTCGCCGGCCAACGGCGAGCCGATCATCGTGCCGTCGCAGGACGTCGTGCTGGGTCTGTACTACATGACCCGCTCGCTGGAAAACAAGAAGGGCGAGGGCATGGCCTTCGCCAACATCGCCGAAGTCAAGCGCGCCTACGACAACCGCGTGGTGGAACTGCATGCGCGCGTCAAGGTCCGCATCACCGAGGTGGTGACCGACGAGGAGGGCAACAAGCAGAGCAAGACCTCGATCGTGGATACCACCATCGGTCGCGCCCTGCTGGCTGAAATCCTGCCGGAAGGCCTGCCGTTCGCGCTGGCCAACACCGAGCTGACCAAGAAGAACATCAGCCGCCTGATCAACTCCAGCTACCGCCAGCTGGGTCTGAAGGACACGGTCGTGTTCGCCGACAAGCTGATGTACACCGGCTTCGCCTACGCGACCCGTGCCGGCGTCTCGATCGGCATCGACGACATGCTGATCCCGGACGAGAAGAAGGGCATCCTCACCGAGGCCGAAGCCGAAGTGCTGGAAATCCAGGAGCAGTACCAGTCGGGTCTGGTCACCGCCGGCGAGCGCTACAACAAGGTGGTCGACATCTGGTCGCGCACCAATGAGCGCATCGCCAAGGCGATGATGGACACCATCGGTACCGAGAAGGTCATCAATGCCAAGGGCGAGACCATCGACCAGAAGTCGATGAACTCCCTGTACATCATGGCCGACTCCGGTGCACGAGGCAGCCAGGCGCAGATCCGTCAGCTGGCCGGCATGCGTGGCCTGATGGCCCGTCCCGATGGCTCGATCATCGAGACGCCCATCAAGGCGAACTTCCGCGAAGGCCTGAACGTGCAGGAGTACTTCAACTCCACCCACGGTGCCCGTAAGGGTCTGGCCGATACCGCGCTGAAGACGGCGAACTCGGGTTACCTGACCCGTCGTCTGGTCGACGTGGCGCAGGACGTGGTGATCACCGAGGTGGACTGCGGTACCTCCGAAGGCCTGATCATGACCCCGATCGTTGAAGGCGGCGACGTGGTCGAGCCGTTGAAGGATCGCGTGCTGGGTCGCGTGGTTGCCGAGGACGTGTTCCTGCCGGGCAACGACGAAGATCCGATCGTCACCCGCAACACCCTGCTCGACGAAGCATGGGTCGCCAAGCTTGAAGAGGCCAGCGTGCAGACCATCAAGGTCCGCTCGACGATCTCCTGCGAATCGGCCTTCGGCGTCTGCGCTCGCTGCTACGGCCGCGATCTGGCCCGTGGCCACCTGGTCAACATCGGTGAAGCGGTCGGCGTCATCGCCGCGCAGTCCATCGGTGAGCCGGGTACCCAGCTGACCATGCGTACGTTCCACATCGGTGGTGCGGCATCGCGAGCTGCTGCGGTCGACAACATCACCGTCAAGACCACCGGCTCGGTCAAGTTCAGCAACCTCAAGTCGGTTGCCCATGCCAACGGCTCGCTGGTCGCGGTGTCGCGCTCGGGTGAAATGTCGGTGCTCGATGCGCACGGCCGTGAGCGTGAGCGTTACAAGCTGCCGTACGGTGCGACCATCACCTCCAAGGACGGTGATGCGGTCAAGGCTGGCCAGACCGTGGCCAACTGGGATCCGCATAACCATCCGATCGTTTCGGAAGTGGCCGGTTTCATCCGCTTCATCGACTTCGTCGACGGCATTACCGTCATCGAGAAGACCGATGAGCTGACCGGCCTGGCGTCGCGCGAAATCACCGACCCGAAGCGCCGCGGCGCCCAGGCGAAGGATCTGCGCCCGATCGTCCGCATCGTCGATGGCAAGGGCAACGACCTGTCGATTCCGGGCACCGACCTGCCGGCGCAGTACCTGCTGCCGCCGCGCTCGATCGTCAACCTGCAGGACGGCGCTGCCGTCGGCGTGGGTGACGTGGTTGCCAAGATCCCGCAGGAAGCGTCCAAGACCCGCGACATCACCGGTGGTCTGCCGCGCGTGGCCGATCTGTTCGAAGCGCGCAAGCCGAAGGATCCGGCGGTGCTGGCCGAGCGTTCGGGCATCATCAGCTTCGGCAAGGACACCAAGGGCAAGCAGCGCCTGATCATCAAGGACACCGATGGTTCGGAACACGAAGAGCTGATTCCGAAGTACCGTCAGGTCATCGTGTTCGAAGGTGAGCACGTGACCAAGGGCGAAACCATCGTCGACGGCGAGCCGAGCCCGCAGGACATCCTGCGTCTGCTGGGTGTCGAGCCGCTGGCCGCCTACCTGGTCAAGGAAATCCAGGACGTGTACCGCCTGCAGGGCGTGAAGATCAACGACAAGCACATCGAGGTGATCACCCGCCAGATGCTGCGCAAGGTCGAGATCACCGATCAGGGCAGCAGCAAGTTCCTGAACGGCGAACAGGTCGAGCGCCAGCGCGTCATCGAGGAAAATGCACGCCTGACCACCCGCAACGAGCTGATTGCTCGCTTCGATCCGGTCCTGCTGGGCATCACCAAGGCATCGCTGGCTACCGAATCGTTCATCTCGGCTGCTTCCTTCCAGGAAACCACCCGCGTGCTGACCGAGGCTGCCGTCCGCGGCACCAAGGACAACCTGCGCGGCCTGAAGGAAAACGTGATCGTCGGCCGTCTGATTCCGGCCGGTACCGGTCTGACCTACCACGCCAACCGCCGCCGCAATGCGAGCGGGCTGACGGACTCGGAAATGCAGACCCTGGCCGGCACCCCGGCAGCTGCAGCCGCCGTGGCCGTGGCAGCACCGGAAGTGGTGGTGGAGTCGACCGACGCCGAGCAGGCCGAGGATTGATCGGCCGGTCCGGCTCAGGCCGGACCTCGATCGGGCAGGGGGCGGCCATCGGCCGGTCCCTGCTTCATGGTCCGGCTCCGTGCCGGACACGTATCACGCAGGACCCGCTTCGGCGGGATCTGCACTCGAGGGCCCAGGCCGCTGGTCTGTTCGCCGTCGATGAGGTAGGATGCCGCCCCGGCCCAGCGATGGGTCGGGCGACAACCTGAACGGGGGGCATGGAGAAGGCTCCCCTGTAACGGCCCAGGATCAGGGCTGGCTTGGCGTGTGCGCATTTGACCGCGTTTTCGCCAGGTTGCTACAATCGTCTGTCTCAGCAGGCCGGTCTTTCGCCTGCTCGCACATATCCGCATTCATGGCCGGTTTTTTCGGCCTCTCTCAGAAGAACATACTGATGGCGACGATCAATCAGCTTGTCCGCAAGCCGCGGCAGGCAACCACTTATAAGAGCGCCTCGCCGGCTCTCGAAAAGTGCCCCCAGCGCCGTGGCGTCTGCACGCGCGTTTACACCACTACTCCGAAGAAGCCGAACTCGGCCCTTCGCAAGGTTGCCAAGGTTCGCCTGACCAACCAGGAAGAAGTGATTTCCTACATCGGCGGTGAAGGCCACAACCTGCAGGAGCACTCCGTGGTCCTGATCCGTGGCGGTCGCGTCAAGGATCTGCCGGGTGTGCGTTACCACACCGTTCGTGGTTCGCTCGACGCCTCCGGCGTTGCCAAGCGTCGCCAGGGCCGTTCCAAGTACGGCGCCAAGCGTCCGAAGAGCTAAGGGAAAGCACACATGTCTCGTAAAGGTAATACGCCGCAGCGCGCAGTCCTGCCGGATCCGAAGCACGGAAGCGAAACCATCGCCCGTTTCATCAACATGGTGATGCTGAGCGGCAAGAAGTCGGTCGCTGAAAAGATCGTCTATGGCGCCATGGACGTGATCGGTGAGAAGAACCCGAATTCCGTCGAGCTGGTTCAGAAGGCTCTGGAAAACGTGGCTCCGTCGGTCGAAGTCAAGTCCCGCCGTGTCGGTGGTGCCACCTATCAGGTGCCGGTCGAAGTGCGCGCCTCGCGCAAGATGGCCCTGGCCATGCGTTGGCTGATCGACTCCGCGCGCAAGCGTGGTGAGAACACCATGCCGAAGAAGCTGGCCGCTGAACTGATCGACGCTGCGGAAAACCGTGGCGGCGCCATCAAGAAGCGCGAAGAAACCCACCGCATGGCCGAAGCCAACAAGGCATTCGCCCACTACCGCTGGTGAGTTTGACGGCCTTGTAAAACAGGCAGGGCAGCACCATCTCGGTGCTGCCTCGCGGCCCCAGAAGGGCTGCGCCAATCCGAAGGCCGCCGAAAGGCGGCGTTCGGCCATCCGAAATCCAAGAAATCTGAGAGGCTCCCCGTGGCCCGTTCCACTCCCATCGAGCGTTACCGCAATTTCGGCATCATGGCTCACATCGATGCCGGCAAGACCACCACGTCCGAGCGCATCCTGTTCTACACCGGCAAGAGCCACAAGATCGGTGAAGTGCATGACGGCGCCGCCACCATGGACTGGATGGAGCAGGAGCAGGAGCGTGGCATCACGATCCAGTCCGCTGCGACCACCGCGTTCTGGAAGGGCATGGACAAGTCCCTGCCGGAGCACCGCTTCAACATCATCGACACCCCCGGGCACGTCGACTTCACCATCGAAGTGGAGCGCTCGCTGCGCGTGCTCGACGGTGCCGTCTTCGTGCTGTGTGCCGTCGGTGGCGTGCAGCCGCAGTCGGAAACCGTGTGGCGCCAGGCCAACCGTTACAAGGTGCCGCGCATCGCGTTCGTCAACAAGATGGACCGTACCGGTGCCAACTTCAGCAAGGTCGTTGGCCAGCTGAAGGCGAAGCTGGGTGCCAAGGCCGTTCCGATGCAGCTGCCGATCGGCGCTGAGGAAGGCTTCAAGGGCGTCGTCGATCTGCTGAAGATGAAGGCCATCCATTGGGATGAAGCTTCGCAGGGCATGAAGTTCGAGTACAGCGATGTGCCGGCCGACCTGCTGGCTGAAGCAACCGAAGCCCGTACCTTCATGATCGAAGCGGCTGCCGAAGCCAGCGAAGAGCTGATGGACAAGTACCTGGGCGGCGATGAGCTGACCGAAGCCGAGATCATCGAAGCCCTGCGCGTGCGCACCCTGGCGACCGACATCGTGCCGATGTACTGCGGCTCGGCGTTCAAGAACAAGGGCGTGCAGGCCATGCTGGACGGCGTGATCCAGCTGCTGCCGTCGCCGATCGACGTGCCGGACGTGACCGGTACCGACGTTGACGATGAAACCAAGGAAATGAGCCGCAAGTCTGACGACAAGGCTCCCTTCTCGGCCCTGGCCTTCAAGATCATCACCGATCCGTTCGTCGGCGCGCTGACCTTCTTCCGTGTCTACTCGGGCACGTTGAATGCAGGCGACCAGCTGCTGAACTCGGTGAAGGGCAAGAAGGAGCGCATCGGCCGTATCCTGCAGATGCACTCCAACAACCGCGAAGAAATCAAGGAAGTGCTGGCAGGCGACATCGCCGCTGCCGTGGGCCTGAAGGACACCACCACGGGTGACACCCTGTGCTCCATGGATCAGCCGATCATCCTCGAGCGCATGGTGTTCCCGGAGCCGGTCATCTCGATGGCCGTCGAGCCGAAGACCAAGTCCGACCAGGAAAAGATGGGTCTGGCACTGGGTCGTCTGGCGCAGGAAGATCCGTCGTTCCGCGTCAAGACCGACGAAGAATCCGGCCAGACCATCATCTCGGGCATGGGCGAGCTGCACCTGGACATCATCGTTGACCGCATGAAGCGCGAGTTCAACGTTGAAGCCAACGTCGGCAAGCCGCAGGTGGCTTACCGCGAAACGATCACCATGTCGGATGTGAAGTCGGACTACAAGCACGCCAAGCAGTCCGGTGGTAAGGGTCAGTACGGTCACGTCGTGATCGAGCTGTCGCCGATCACCGATGCCGATCGTGCAGATCCGAAGATCGCCGCTGGCATCAAGGACGACTTCCTGTTCATCAATGACATCACCGGTGGCGTGATTCCGAAGGAATTCATCCCGTCGATCGAAAAGGGCCTGCGCGAAACCATCACCAGCGGTCCGCTGGCTGGCTTCCCGGTCGTGGACGTCAAGGTGAAGCTGGTGTTCGGCTCGTACCACGACGTCGACTCCTCGGAAATGGCGTTCAAGCTCGCTTCCTCGATGGCCTTCAAGGAAGGCTTCCGCAAGGCCAAGCCGGTCCTGCTGGAGCCGATCATGAAGGTCGAGATCGTGACCCCGGAGGATTACCAGGGTGACGTGATGGGCGACGTCAGCCGTCGTCGTGGCGTTCTGCAGGGTTCTGATACCACCGGTGACGGTTCGGCCAGCATCATCAACGCGATGATCCCGCTGGGCGAAATGTTTGGCTACGCGACCTCGCTGCGTTCGCAGACCCAGGGCCGCGCCACCTTCACGATGGAATTTGACCACTACGAGCCGGCGCCGAACAACATCGCCGACGAAGTCATGAAGAAGGCCTGAGCGTAACGCTCAGGTCCTCCAAACCACTTACGAACTAAAAGGTAGAACGAAATGGCAAAGGGTAAGTTCGAGCGCACCAAGCCGCACGTCAACGTCGGCACCATCGGTCACGTCGATCACGGCAAGACCACGCTGACCGCCGCACTGACCAAGATCGGTGCCGAGCGCTTCGGTGGCGAGTTCAAGGATTACTCCGCGATCGACGCCGCGCCGGAAGAAAAGGCACGTGGCATCACGATCTCGACCGCGCACGTCGAATACGAATCGACACCCCGATCATCTCGGGTTCGGCCCGCCTGGCGCTGGAAGGCGACCAGAGCGACATCGGCGTGCCGGCCGTCATCAAGCTGGTCGAGGCGCTGGACACCTGGATCCCGACCCCGGAGCGTGACGTCGACAAGGCATTCCTGATGCCGGTCGAAGACGTGTTCTCGATCTCGGGCCGCGGCACCGTGGTGACCGGTCGTATCGAGCGCGGCGTGATCAAGGTCGGCGAAGAAATCGAAATCGTCGGCATCCGTCCGGTGCAGAAGACCACCGTGACCGGCGTGGAAATGTTCCGCAAGCTGCTGGACCAGGGYCAGGCAGGCGACAACGCCGGTCTGCTGCTGCGCGGCACCAAGCGTGACGACGTCGAGCGTGGCCAGGTTCTGGCCAAGCCGGGTTCGATCAAGCCGCACACCAAGTTCGACGCCGAAGTCTACGTCCTGTCGAAGGAYGAAGGYGGCCGTCACACCCCGTTCTTCAAGGGCTACCGTCCGCAGTTCTACTTCCGTACCACCGACATCACCGGTGCGGTCGAGCTGCCGGAAGGCGTCGAGATGGTGATGCCGGGCGACAACATCAAGATGGTTGTCACCCTGATCAACCCGGTCGCCATGGA
>NZ_JBFRFC010000030.1:0-16698 GCF_052114625.1 Stenotrophomonas sp. 2YAF26
TGGCCGGCAACGTCCATGATGCGGAATTCCGTGGGATGCCGGCCAGCGGCCGGCCGGCAACGTCCATGATGCGGAATTCCGTGGGATGCCGGCCAGCGGCCGGCACTACCGGTATCACGCAAATGCCGCCTCTTCCAGCGTCGGATAATCGGTAAATCCGACCGCACCACCACCGAAGTACGTCGCGCGATCGGGCGAATTCAACACCGCGCCGGTGCGCAGGCGCTCGGGCAGATCGGGATTGGCGATGAACGGCCGACCGAAGCCGATCAGGTCGGCCCAGCCCTCCGCAAGCGCCTGCGCGGCACGCTCGGCGGTGTACTTGCCGGCGTAGATCAACGTGCCCGGATAGATCATCCGCAGCGCCTGCTTGAACGCGACGGGCATCAACGGGGCATCCTCCCAGTCGGCCTCGGCGATGTGCAGGTAACCCACACCCAGCTCGCCCAGCAGGTGTGCGGCAGCCAGATAGGTCGCCTGCGGCGTGTCATCCACCGCCCCCTGCAGCGTGGTCAGCGGCGCCAGACGCACGCCGACACGCTCGCCGCCAGCGACATCGACCACCGCCTGCACCACCTCGCGCAGAAAGCGCAGGCGATTCTGCAGCTCGCCACCGTATCCATCGGTACGCTGATTGGCCTGCGAGTCGATGAACTGGTTGATCAGATAACCGTTGGCGCCGTGCAGCTCGACGCCATCAAAGCCGGCGGCCAGTGCATTGCGGGTGGCCTGCGCATAGTCGGCCACGATGCCCGGAATCTCGTCTTCACCCAGCGCGCGCGGCATCGAGTGCTGGATCATCTCGCCCACGCCGGATTCCGGACCGGCGCCGGTGGGGTCGACGAAGACCTTCACCCCTTCGGCCAGCAGTGCCGAGGAAGAGACCGGGGCCGCGCCGTCCGGCTGCAGGGCGACATGGGACACCCGTCCTACATGCCAGAGCTGGGCATAGATGCGACCACCGGCCGCGTGTACGGCATCGGTGACCCTGCGCCAGCCTTGCACCTGCGCTTCGCTGTGGATGCCCGGGGTCCACGCGTAACCCTGGCCCTGCGGGCTGATCTGGGTGCCTTCGCTGACAATCAGCCCGGCACCGGCACGCTGGGCGTAGTACTCGGCCATCTGTGCGGTGGCCACATTGCCGGCAGCCGCGCGCGAGCGGGTCATCGGCGGCATCACGATGCGGTTGGGCAGCGTCAGCGCGCCCAGGCGGTGGGGGGTGAACAACATGGCGGCATTCTCTTGCGGGGGATTGCCGGCAAGGATGGGGATGGCGCTGCGCGCGCAACAGGCGCGTTCGTGCAAAACAGTTGTGCCGCCGAGGCAACGATGCCGCCTCCACGCATGGCGTGGATTACAACGTCGACTCGATCAACACCCCGCCGTGCGCGATGCGGTCATAGCAGGTGCGCACCACTTCTTCGCCGTATTTCAGCTCCAGCCGGCGCACGATGAAATGGCCGCGGGCCATGTCCTGGTAGTAGTCGGTGAACATGGTATTGAGCGTCGCGGCGGCTGCCGCACCGACGATCGGCACCGCCTGCGCGGCAAACTTCTCGGTGATCACCACACCGAAGCGCGCGGCGACCTTTTCCACCAGCTTGGCCAGCAGCTTGCCGGCTTCCTTCGGCGCCACGCCCAGGGTCAGATCGCGCCCGGTCACCACGCGCCCGGCCAGTTCGGCCGACAGGTGGCGCATCACATCGGTGGTGAAGCCACGGGCCAGGTAGTAGCCGGTCTCGCTGGCATCGTCGCGCGGCGAATTGCCGCCCAGTGCGAACACCTCCAGGCAGGCCTGGCGGGTACTGAACTGCGATAGATCGAAGCCTTCGCTGCGGGCAACATCGGCCACCGCACGCATCATGATCGTTGTCGACACCGGCAGCTCGATGAACAGCGCGGCAAAGCCGAACGCACCACCGACCGCGCCGGACGTCGCTGCCGCCAGCTTGTGCCAACGTGTCGAGGCGCCCTTGCCAGGAGTGTTGTCCATGCTCCACAGCGCGGCCTGCACGGATTTGGACAACGCCGCCTGCACTGCGCCGTGGATGCGGTTGGACACCGAGGTGGGAAGCGCCTTCACCGCGAATTCCAGCGGCGTCCCGACCAGGTTGGCCATGCGCGCGGTGATCGTGGGCGCTTCCAGCAGGGCTACCGCCCGCTGCAGGTCAGACCAGTCGCCAGCGTCGTGGGCGATATCGCGGGGCAGCAGGATGGGCTCGTTCATGTGGCCGATCTTAGCGCCAGGGAGTTGAACGGAGCGTAGTGCCGGCCGCTGGCCAGCAACACCTGATCCTCACCAACGCCGCGGGATTGCCGGCCAGCGGCCGGCACTACCCCTCACGGGCTCGGCAGGCCTGACAGCGCGCCCATGAACTGGCGGTAGTGGCGCAGCTCGTTGATCGAATCGTGCACATCGCTCAGCGCAGTGTGGTTGCTGTTCTTGCCCACGCCCGCAGCCACGCTTGGCGCCCAGCGCTTGGCCAGTTCCTTCACCGTGGACACGTCCAGGTTGCGATAGTGGAAGTACTTTTCCAGTCGCGGCATCTGCCGGTGCAGGAAGCGGCGGTCCTGGCAGATGGAGTTACCCGACATCGGTGACACGCCGGCCGGAATCCACTGCGCCAGGAAGGTCACGGTCTGCGCTTCGGCCTGGCCAAGCGTGGTGGTGCTGTCGATGACACGCTGCCACAGGCCCGAACGACGATGCTGGTTGCGGTTCCACTCGTCCATCGCTTCCAGCGTTTCCAGCGGATGATGGATGGCGAACTCCGGGCCCTCCGCCAGCACGTTGAGCTGGGCATCGGTGACCACGGTGGCGATCTCGATGATCGAATCGTTGTCGGTATCCAACCCGGTCATTTCCAGGTCGATCCAGATCAGTCGCTCGTTGGCCGCGCCGTTCTCTGCCATCGTGTCGCCTCGTTGCTGGGCAGGCACGAGGCCGGCCGGTAAAGGAAAGTGGCGGCCATCATACCCTTTCGCCACTCAGCCCTCGCCAGCGTGGTCCTCCAGCAGCAGCGGCGGCTTGCCACGCTTGGCCCTGAAGTAGTTGGTCAGCCGGTTGCCCGCTTCCTTGGCCAGCACACCGGCATGGACCTCCACCCGGTGATTGTGGCGGGCATCAGCGACCAGATCGAACACGCTGCCGCAGGCGCCGGTCTTGGGGTCGCTGGCACCGTAGACCAGGCGCGCCACGCGTGCGTGCACGATCGCCATCGCGCACATCGCGCACGGCTCCAGAGTGACATACAGCGTGCTGCCGATCAGGCGGTGATTGGCCAGCGTCCGTCCGCCCTCGCGCATGGCAACGATCTCGGCATGCGCGCTGGGGTCGTGCGAGGCAATGTTGAGGTTCCAGCCCTCGCCCAGCAGCTGACCGTCGGCACCCACCAGCACCGCACCGACCGGGATCTCGTCGAACTCGCGCTGTGCGCGTTCGGCCAATGCCAATGCGTGACGCATCCAGCTCTCGTCGACGTCGTGCACCGGCACGCCCAAGGTATCAGTCATGGCGTTTCTCGGATTCAAGGAGTGAGCGCGTGGCTAGTGTAACGCAGGGCTTTTGGAGCTTCCGCCGACTGGATGCGATGAGCCTTGGCCCGGCCAACGGTGCAGCGCCGCTTGATCTGCCGTGAAGACTCCTTCACGCTACGACCGCGCTTTCGTCATCTGACGATTGTGCACTGCCGCTTGCCGGCAACGATTTCACCTTTCGATCTCTACAGGGGGTAGTTTTGAACGCAGTTGCAGATACCACCGTGCAGGCAAGCCCTGCCGGAAAAGCCGCATGGATCACGCTGGCGATCGCTTGGTTGTGCTTCCTCGTACCGTTCCCCGGCCTGGGCCTGTTCCTGGGCTGGCCACTGAACCTGGTGGCCTTCATCCTCGCCATCGTCGCGATGGCCAAGGGCGGCGCCATGAAGGGTCTGTTCCAGCTGCTGGGCTCGATCATCGTTTCGCCGATCGTGTACTTCGTCGGCCTGGCGATCTTTGCCGGCACCGTGAGCGGCATCAGCGCGCAGAGCAAGGGCCAGTACGATGCGGCCGTCGCTGAAGCCAGCGTCTCGTCCGCCGCCGCGGAGGCAGATGCTCCCGCCAAGGCCACGGAAACCGCAGCTCCCGCAGTCGCCAGCGATGCCGCGATGGCACCCGCCTCGGCGCTGGAAGTGACCGCCACCACGATGTTCAGCGATTACCAGGACAACGAGATCGCTGCTGACGGCAAGTACAAGGGCAAGGCGCTGCTGGTTTCCGGCACGGTCGATTCGATCAGCTCGGACTTCATGGACAAGCCGGTCGTGCAGCTGAGCGCCAAGCCGTTCGGCTTCGTACAGGCCAGCGACCTGCCGAAGGACGTGGCTGCCAGCCTGAAGAAGGGCCAGAAGATCACGCTGGCCTGCACCGGCAATGGCGAAGTCATCGGCTTCCCGGCCGTGTCCGGCTGCACCGTGCAGTAAGGCACACAGCGAACGCTGATGTTCAGAGCCCCGCTTCGGCGGGGCTTTCTGTTGGCGGGTATCACACCGTTACAATCCGGGTATTCCGAAGCACCTTGGCCTATCCCATGCCCACCCTGCGCCCTTCCCGCGCCACCGATGGTGACGCTCTTGTCGATCTCTGGCGTCGCGCCGTCGACGCCACCCATGACTTCCTCAGTGCCGAAGACCGCCAGGCGATCGATGCTGAAGTTGCCGGCTTCCTGCCACAGGCGCCGCTGGTGGTGGCAGTCGACGACCAGGACCGGCCGCAGGGCTTCATGCTGATCGACGGTTCGCACATGGAAGCGTTGTTCATCGATCCCGACGTGCGCGGAACCGGTATCGGCCGCCAGTTGCTGCTGCATGCGCTGGCCCTGCATCCGCAACTGACCACTGACGTCAACGCGCAGAATGCGCAGGCCGTGGGCTTTTACCGGCGCATGGGTTTCACCGAAACCGGTCGCTCGCCGCTGGATTCGCAGGGTCGTCCGTATCCCCTCATCCACCTGCGCCATCAAGGCTGACCGGCGCCCGGAGCGCCGGCCATTCCCCGATCAGGCAACCGCGTCGAACGCCGGCGAGTAGCGCACCTCGCCCTGCGCCATCGGCGGCTGCAGGCACAGGGCCTGGAAATACGCCGCCGGCACGCCGGGTAGGACCAGACCCGGCACGGCACGGAAGCCGAAGCGCCCGTAGTAGGCCGGCTCGCCCAACAGCACGCAGCCCCGCGCGCCCTTCCTGCGCAGAGCCTCGATCGCGGCCCGCATCAATGCCGTGCCCACGCCGCGCCCCTGCTGCTGCGGCAGCACCGAAATCGGCCCTAGCCCGAACCAGCCCTGGCTGCCGTCCTGCACGCTGACCGGGGACAGCGCGACATGACCCACCAGAAGGCCCGCATCCTCTGCCACCAGCGACATGCTCAACTCGCCACGCTCACGCAGTGCGTCGACGATGTGATGTTCGGTGTGGCTGCTGTGGACAGCATCGCGGAACGCCATTTCGGTGAGCTTGTGAATGGCGACATGGTCGTCGATGGATTCTGCGCGGATTGCAAGGTTCATGGCAGGCACTTTGTCAGGGTAAGGAAGGTGTGAATTCATGATTCAAGTCACAAATTGATAGTGAGAGCCGATCGCGACATTGAAACGCCTTGGCGCTATCGAATCGCCTGTGCCGCAGTCGATTCACTGGCATCACCCTTCGCCGAATGCGTCAATAAATCGCCACCCTTGTCCAGAGACGGCTGGCGCCAGCTTTCCCGGGCACTCCATAATCGCCGGACCTGTCACCGGGGAAGGATGCATGGACATGGATGTACCACGCCGTATCACGCCAAAGGGAGCGCATGAACGTCGAATCGCGCCTGATGCATGTCCCCCGCGCATCGAAGAGATTGCCGGATATGGCGCAAGCGGCGAGAAAAACCCGACGCGCTACCGGGTAGATCTGCATGACGCGTTACTCTCAACCATGATCACTGCGCAGAATCTCGCGCGGAGAGTGGCCTGCTCCATATATCCCTCTATGCCCCAGGGAGGCCGACATTGCGCCCCAAGATGCTTCCGTGCCTTGCTCTGCTTCTATTGACCGCCTGCAACCCGGAGTCCGCCATGAACCAGGAACGTGCCGCTGCCGAAGCCGATGTCGCCCAGGGCGGGCGTGGCCTCGCCAAGCTCAACCCCAGCCCGCGCAAGGCCTATGAACTGGTGCTGCGCCTGAAGGATGCCCCCGGAGATTTCGCGGTGGTCGAGGGCGTTGCGCAGTACGACGTCATCAACGAAGACCAGTGCGGTCACATCGAGCCCGCCACAGGCACCGCAGCGCGCATCACCAGCCAGGAACCGGTGCAGCTGCGCAAGGTTGCCGATGGCGAGTATCGCGGCACGTTGTATGTGGACCGTATGCTGGATGAGGACTACTACGGCCGCGGCGTCTGCAAATGGGAATTCAGCGGAGCCGGTGCCATGCTGAAAGCAACCGGCGCCGAAGACGAAACTCGCTTCCTGACCTTCGTCGATGCCAAGCCGCTGACCGACGGCAGCGCGCATACGCTCTACTATCCGGATCTGGTCTATCCGCGGGCAGATCGCGTTCCCAATTTCCCGGCCAGTGGTGAGCCTGATCGCAGCGGCTATGCCGCCGACCTGCAGGACAAGCTGTTCACGATCAGCCTTTCTGCGAGTGAGGTGGCACCGTGACCATCACCTCCCAGGACTACGCTGCGTTATCCGATGACGCCTACAAGGACCGCGCCGTCGGCCGACGTGCACCCGGCCAGGAAGAAAAGGTCACACTCAACGGCCATGAGTACAAAATACTCGAGCATGTCGACAACCGGCTCAACGGCTATCAGGGCACCGTCTATCAGCGCGTAGACAGCAAAGAGATCGTCATTGCCCATCGTGGCACGGAGGATATTGCCCGCGATGCGATCCTGACCGATGGCGGCATGGTGGTAGCGCGCACCAATGTGCAGGCACCTGACGCGATCGCATTGACCCAGAGAACGCTTGAATCTGCCGCACTCCAGTCCCGCTTGAATGGTGGACATACTCCCCAGGTCACCGTCACCGGCCACTCCCTCGGCGGCGCCCTTGCCCAGATCACCTCGCACCACTTCAACGTCAAGGGTGAGACCTTCAACGCCTATGGTGCGGTCAGCCTCAGCTACCGCATCCCCGAAGGCGGCAACACCATGATCAACCACGTCATGGCGTCCGATCCGGTCAGTGCTGCTTCGCCCCACTTCGGCCAGGTACGCATCTACGCCAACCCGGATGAGATCAAGAGGCTGTCAGCGGCTGGCTTCAGCAACCACCCGCTGCGCGACCTGATCCCGGATCGTCCAATCCTTGCAGCAGGCAGTTCGTTCGGCGCGCACAAGCTGGGCAACTTCCTCAACGACGGCTCGGTACTGAAGCATCCGGAAACGCAGCAACTGGCGAAAGACAACGCCAAGATGATCGAGGAGTACCGCGACGACGTGGAATCCCTGCGCAGTGGCGTTACCCGTGCAGCGCGCGGCATTCCCGGCGGCGCCATCGATCTGTACGACCACATCCGTGGCCCGCTGCAGCCCGGTGAGCCGGCACGCCGCGAAGCGGAGAAGAACGGCCATCACACCAGCATGCTGCGCATGGACGATGCCAACCATCTGGGCAACCCGCTGTTCAACGACGCGATCCGTGGCGTGCATGCCCAGGATGTGCGGGCCGGGCGCGTGCCGGACGTGATGAGCACGCAGCTGGCCGGCAGCCTTGCCGCCGAGATGCATGCTGCAGGCGGCAAGCGCATCGACGACGTGGTGATGAATGCCGATGCCTCGCGCAGCTTCGCGGTGCAGGGCCAGGGGGGTGACCCTGCCCATCTGCGTGTATCGGTGGACACTGCCGTTGCGATGAACACGCCGCTGGAGCAGAGCAGCCAGCGCATCGAGCAGCAATCTGCCGGTCAGGCCTTGGCGCGCGAGCAGCAGCTGGAACAGACCCAGGCGACCCAGCGCAGCCTGCACGCCTGACACGCTCGCGGGAATGAAAACGGGAGCCGGCACCGCCGGCTCCCGTCGTTTCGTGCAACCGATCAGGGGCTGGAAACCGCCGAGTTCGGCGCCGGCCCTGCCAGCACGTACGCATCGGGGCCCGAATCCGGGAAACCACCACAGGCCTTGTCGCCCGGCGCCACCGGATCGCACGGCCACTGCGCGCGCGTCACGGTATCGCGCAGCTCGAAGCCCGTGCCGTTCCAGACAACAAAGGCTAGATGCTCCCGGTTCCAGTCGCTGAAGCTATGCGGACCGGTCTTCTGCGGTGACTCCGGGTACTGCACGAACCAGCGCATCGCCGGCCCGTACTGCAACTTGCTGTGATCCAGGCTCACCTTGCCTTCGCGGGCGCGGTGCCGCGCACGATCGGCCTCAGCGATCGACGGTGCCGCCGGCATTGCCTTTGCGGTGATGTCCTGCAGCACGCCATCGCTGCCCACCTGGTACACGCGTTGGCGGACGTAGGCCTGTCCGCAACTGCCGGCTGCGAGCCGGACAGGCTCTGCGGTGTTCTCGTTTGGCAGTGCGCCGTCGGCACAGTCGAACGGCGCCGAGACAAGATAGGTGGTCGTGGAAGCATCTGCGCCTTCAAACGAGCGCACCCAGATGTCGCCCAGGCGGGCGATGAAGTCCGGGCGCTCGCCCATGCCGGCCACGGCCTTGAACCATGCCTTCTGGCGCACTTCACGCTCGCGCCAGCTGCGCGGCAGGTGGATGTCCTGCTCGGGCAATGCCACCAGCAGCGCCGCCAGATGCGGCGGCAGCGTGCCCTGGCAGGCGCCGATCATCAGATCGCCCTGCGGTGCCAGGCGCCCGGCCAGATCGACCGGGCAGCGCGCACCGAGCTGGCGCTCGGCGGCCTGATCCGGTGCGAGCGGGATGATCGGTGGTGCGACAGGGGCTGGGGCTGACGGCGGGACGGGTGCCGGGGCCGGTGCGGTGTCGGGCACCTGTGCAGCGGCGGCAACGGGGGCCGGCACCTGCGTGGGAGCCGGTGGGGCTGCGACAGGCGTAGCTGGCGCAGCATTGGCGGAGGTAATGTCGGCCGCTGGTGCTGCCGCGGGCGCTGGCGCAACTGCGGGTTCGGCGGCGACGGCTTCTGGAGCAGCGTCCGTCGTCGATGCCGGCTGCGGTGCGGGTGCGGGCGGTGGGGACGGCTCCGCCGCAGGTGCAGGTGCAGGTGCAGGTGCAGCAACCACGGCTGGCGCCGGCTCGGGCGCGGCGACGGGTGCCGGTGCAGGAACAGCATCCGTTGCGGTGTCAGCGGGCGTCTGCGAGTCCGCCGCGGCCACTACCGGTGCTGGCACAGCCTCCTCGACGGCGGGAGCCGCCGGGGCGTCCGGTGCCTGCTGTGCGTGGGCCATGGCGGCAGCCAGTCCCAGCGGCAACAGCAACAGTGCCGAAGCGCGACCACGCTGGGCCACGTTGGAATGCAGGAAAGTGTTTCGCATGTTGTGTCCTTACAAAGAGATCCATGTAGGCACCCGAGGGTGCTCGGTGTCGTGCGATGGGCCCGCCGGTTTCCGACCTGCAGGCGGTGCCCAGATTACAGCGATCGCGGGCGGTTCTGCTCCTGCTCGCGGGTAACCGAAGCAGCCTGTTCCTGGCGGGCAGAAGCTTCGGCCGCCAACTGCTGGCTGCTCTGCTCGAGCGGCAACTGGGCGGCGGCCTCACGCTCGACCATCGAGCGCTGCATCGCCGGGTCCCCCATGGCGCCCTGCACCGCGAACAGCGCCCTGCCATCGGTGCCCGCCACCACGTGGTCGATGCGGCTCATGCCGGCCTTCTGCGCGCTCAGCGCCAGGGCGCCCGCCGCATTGTCCAGTTCCTGCTGGCTGCGCAGGCCGCTCTGCGGCCCCATCTGCTGCAGATGGCCTCGAGCGTCGCTGAACAACCGGTTGCCGGCATGGGCCGGATCGGACATATCGCGCGCGCGCTCAGGCAACTGTGCAGGCTCACCCACTTCGCCGCGGGCAAGCCGGTCCATCACGTCCGGGGTCAGCTTCTGCTGCCACGCCTCGAAACGCTTGAGCCGGTCCTCCACCCCGTTGACGGCGCCGTTGATGGCGTAGGTCGCCTCGCGCACGTCCTCGCGCGCCTGCTCCGGCACGCGGTTCTGCCATTGCCACACGGCGATGCGCCCAGCGTGTTCCGGCTGCGACGCGAGCTCGGGCTGATTGACCAGGTCCAGGTCCAGCGCAGTGCCGGCGCGCTGGTAGCTTTCCTTGCCGGTCAGCGGCAGATAACCGCGCCCGTGGTACTTCAGCGCATCACCGGGCGCGTCGTTGCCCATCCGGCCGCCATACATCAGCTCGGCCAGGTCATCCGGACGCCCACGCAGGGCTTCCTGGCGCGCAGACTCCAGCGCCTCGGTACCATTGCGCCACGCCGCTTCCACCGGGATCTGCGAGATGCCCCGGGTGTAGTTGAAGCTCTCGTTGAGCCGGCTCAAGCCGCGCGACTCGTGCCCTGCCTGGGCCATGAAATTGGCCAGCTCAAGGGGGGAGTCGATGCCGGCGTTGGTCGCCTGCCGCAGCAGTTGCGACTCTCTATCGGTCGACACAGTACAACTCCTGGATGTTCATCAGCGCGGATTCCTTTCCGCCGGTTGGAGCTTGGCTCATGGAAGCGACACCTCGGCGACACTGGACGGGTCGAAGTCCTCGAACCGCACCCTGCCCAGTTCCGCCACCGAGAAATCCCGGATGTTGGTCGCTTCGGTCTCGATATCCACGACCTTGCGTCTCACCCCATCCACCCAGCAGGCCTTGTCCGCCGATGCGTAGCGGAACCGGTACGTGCTGCTCCAGCGCTCGCGGCTGCCGCCGTTGGTGATCACGCTGAAGGTGTCTTCCTCAACCATTGCATACGCAAAAGGGTCGCCAGCCAGGCCACCGCGGGTGGAACACGGCACCAGCTTGTCGTTGCGCGCGGCAAGCTGCCAGCGCCCGCGCCCGTCACCGCGCAGCAACAGCAGCACCCGGTTTGGTCCGTGCTGGCCGGGCACGAGCCCTTCCGGCGTCGGCTGGTCGATGACCAGCAGCTGGTACTCGATGCCATCGCCGTTGAGCTCGCCCCTGACGGCTTCCAGCAGGTTCGCACCGGACGGAACGAATGCCAGGGCATCGTCCATGTGTGCGCCAAACCTGTCGTCCATCCCCTCCCACTCCTTCAATGTCGTCTTGCCGATGCCCGCGCCATAGGCGGGCATGGTGGCGCTGCCCGGTCGCGCCAGTCACCCGGCAGATGCGGATGATAGCTCCGGGAGCACCGTGGCAGCGATGGTGGCAAGCGTCACCCGTCGGACGGGCAGACAGGGTCCTCATGGACGGAAAAGCTCCTGCAATCGGTAGCGCCGAAGCGTCATTTTTCTGACGCCAAGAGAGCTTAGCGCGAGGAGGTCTATTGCGTCGAAGAGCAGGGAAAGCGAAAAGCGGAATTGATCACAAAAAAAACGGGCTAAGCGTGAATGGCGCCTTACCTGATGAACAGACGCGCCGTGCAGGCCGTGGTGGCAATCCTGCACTGATCCTGTGACATCTGCTTCCATGTCACCTTCGCGCTGCATTGCTGCGTAGCGACAATGACCGCGCCCTGCGTCGGCATGACAGCGACAACGCTGGCGGTTTCAGTGAACCGCCCCGCGCGGGATGTTGCACGCAGAGTCCGTGATGCTCGCCGGATGGCCGCGTAGCCCGGCACGCCCTGGCCACCTATTGGATACCTGCCCGGCGTGCGATTGCCCTCCGCCAAGACAGGAAAAGGCAGCAGGCCTGCAATCCACAGCAGTCACGGCTAGAAAACGTGTTGGATTCGTTTCATGGTTTTCCTGACCCCTGGCAGTCTCAGGCCGTGGCCGACAATCGCGGTCAGCGCAATTGCTGCGCGCAGGTAGCCCCTTGCGTGGCGTAGTCACGGATGTAGCCGTCCATCGTCAGCACCGTGATATCGCAGCGATTGTTCACGTCACTGACGACATGCCCGTATACGTTCAACCCCTGAACGCGCTCACCACGATGCAGGTACAAGGTGCGCGATCCATCAGACCCGTTCTCCACGCGGTCCGGCGTTCCCCATGTCCGCACGAACTCCTGCTCGGTCTTGCCGATCCACATGTCCATGAGGTTGTTGCGACCCACACGGTTGGCTGCACGAACTGACTCATCCAGCACGCGGGCCGTTTCCCGCTGACCGCGTGCCAGGTTTGCTTCCAGATTACGTTCAATACGGTCCAGCTCGGCGTCGGTCGGCCGATAGGTGAACGCAGGACGCGTGCCGTCCTTCCAGAGGTTCCCCCAGACGAAATTCGCGGGTGATTGGCCGACGTCACCGATGGGCAGGAAGCCCCGCTTCATCATTTCCGCAGGCGCTTTGGCCTCGGGGTCAGGCCCGACCAGACAGGCAAACCGCACCAGTTGCACCTGCCACGGCTCGACCGCCTCGCTGGTCGGATCGAATCTGTCCGGTGGAACATCCTCGATTGCACGGTCGCGCCATTGCACCAGACTCATCTTCATGGCCACAGTGTTACGCGCACAGTTCACCGAGTACTTCCTGATCAGACGATTCGGCTTGGTCGCGTTCTCGTAAACCGTATTGACTTGGATCTCGTATACCGGATCCGGGCCAGCAACGCGCTCACCGGGCTTTGGTGGCTTCTTTCGGCGTAATTGCTTCAGGTACGCGTTCTGCTCTTCCTGCGTGGCGGTCTGCAGGAAAGCCATTAGGTCCGAGCGGCTGCTGAGCGTTTGCGCATCCACCACCCACGCCTCACGATTGGGCTTGTCGCCACCGGCGAAAATGACCCAGCTATCGGCGGCGTGTGCTGACGAACCGAGCACCAGTCCGCCGACCAGCATCACTACACGGAAGGGATTCTGCATGATTCGTTCCATCGAATGGTGTGGAGATTTACGACAATGCGGATAGTGCCTTCGAGCACGGCGTACCGTGTCACTTCAACTGATTTGATCACGAGATGCCTATAGCGAGAAAGCTTGCGTCGACTGGGCCCTGCTCTTAAGCGCCCCCAGCATTTGTCCGACGTCCCCGTAGATCGCAAAACGATACCGGCACTGCTGGAAGAATGGCTTGGCGCTCTCCAAATCTGTTGCGTTGGACCTCCTAAAAGGGCTTATACACCGGCTTGGCACACTCCTCGTATGCCACTTGACAGGCGTTACCATCGGTATCAATGCAGGACTGCTGAGCCAATTCCTGGGCCTCGGCCGGCTCTTTGGCACTCGCTAGACCGGCGCGAGACGCCCCAGCCTGACTAACGGAACCAACCATGCTACGCACTGATTCCGATACGAAAAGATGACCCTGCAGTCCGACTCTCCGCGCCTGCTGAAATCCGCCAAGGCCGTATGGCTTTGACTATTCACAGATTCTTCGGAGTTGGTTGGAGCCGCAGGCCTGTAACTACCCGGCGGCTGCCCATTCGGTCCCGGCGCAGCAGCCACCGGACTACCACCTATCTGCGAATCTGCCACGAAGCCACCCAGCGTGCCCTGGAAGAACATCGCCGCCATTGGGGGGGCAGTCAGGATAAGCGTCGTGAGGATCAACCCCATACCGCCCTGCTGCAGCGCCTGGCTGGTCATGTCGACACTGCCATTGGGGTCCAACAGATACTTGTCGACCAGCGCACTGGTCCAGAACGCAGCAGACACACGGATCACCATGTCCAGTGCGATCGAAATCATCGCCGCCAGCACGGCCATCGAGAACATCGTGCCGATGCCGTAGAACAGCCACTTCTGGAACAACTGCTTGGTCTGATCGAACAGCAGGCACAGGATGAACAGCGGCCCCAAGCCGATGAACAGCGCCAAGGCAACCTCGTAAAGCGGCAGCATCGAGCCCGCCGTCACCGCCGGGCCACCGGTACCCAGGCCATCTGCCCACAAGGCACGATTCTTGTCGTCGCGCAGGTTGCCGTCATCGAGCACCTTGATCGCATTAATGCTCGGCAGGCCTACCTGCATCCAAGCAAGGCTCCTCCCGATCTGATCCTCCGGCAAATCATTCTTGCCGGTCACCACATAGGTGATCTCGTTCTTGACGTCCTTGATCAGGAAGTTCTTCAGGTTGCCACCGAACATCGCCATGCTGGTGGCAACACTGACGATCAACGCAGCACGCGCCATGTTGGTCACCAAAACCATCATCGAGTCGCAGCCGCGACCGGCGTCGATGCGGTCCCCTTGGATGAGCACTCACAGAGTCATCAGCGTCAGGGCAATGCCACCAACCCACGCCATCATGTTGCCCAGCAACTCGATGCCGAAATCGTCGATCCGCTTGCGCAGGTAAGACAGGATCGACCGGAAGAAGACGAAGTCCCCGATCGACTGGACCCGCACGGCGTTTCGAGATAAGCATCCAGCCAACGTACATGCATTGAGCCTGATAACGAACGTGGCACCGTTGAACAGACTTTAATAAAGTCAGCTCAACTTTCAAAACTTTCGAAAAACTGGCTCGGAGCAATCAGCGTAAAAAACGGTGCACTTTTTGCCACTCGGATCCACGCACTTCTTCTGCGCTTCTGCAATCGCAATCCTCTTCTTTGGAGCACGACCAACCGCAGATTGGGCTCCAGGTAAATCCGCAGAAGGAACTAACCATGCCACGCATTGGTTTGAATAGGATACCGTAACCTCGCAATCCTGTGCTCCACCACCAGCGCACCGCCGCATGGCTTCAGAAGCAGCAAGCTCTGCAGATCGCATATCTGAGACCATTCCCACTTGGGAAGTAGCAAGAGAGGTCGCTATCGCCCCCCAAGTGCTGATCCATTCGCCTGTGGGCCGAGGCGGCAAGGGTATCTGGTCACCTGATCCAGCAGCGCCCCCAGGAATTGGGGCACAGCCGCTCGCGCCCTGCCCCCCGATTGGGTAGAAGCCCGGAGGGCAACTTCCGCCCTCTGCACGACCAAGGTTTGGAAGAAGGGCGCCAAGAACACCAAACGATGCCAACACAATGAACGGATACATGCGCATGATATGACGACTCTCCAATTTCTGCGGAAATGCATCCGCTTTCAGTCAACGGGCGGGCGCATTTCCAAGCGCTCCGGGAGTGTGGCTCGGGGCATCTTGACTTGGCGCCACCTTCGGCATCGTCAACTGACTGCTCTCTGCGCGTCTCTCGGTACTCGTGGGATCAATAGGCTTGTAACTACCCGGCGGCGGCCCATTCGGTCCCGGCGCAGCAGCAACCGGGCTACCGCCTATCTGCGAATATGCCATGAAGCCACCCAGCGTGCCCTGGAAGAACATCGCCGCCATTGGGGGGCAGTCAGGATAAGCGTCGTGAGGATCAACCCCATACCGCCCTGCTGCAGCGCCTGGCTGGTCATGTCGAAGCTGACATTGAGGCCAAGGAGATAGCGATGAATCTAGGCATCTAACCAGAACGCAGCGAGCAAGCACATCACCATGTCCGCCGCGATGGAAATCAATGCTAGCAGCACCACCTTCCAGAACATCAGGAAAGCCGCTTCTGGAACGACCATTCCGCCCAAAAAACAAAAGATAGAGAAGGCAGGACCACCATCTTGAACAGTCAGCGACTGAATCTATCCCGCTTCGCAACCTAGAAAAAGCCTAGGCCAACCCGTCCTGCTCGAGGCCAATATCAAAACTTCTCGAACTCAGGCTTTGTGCAATCGGAATAGAAAACAGTACATCGCTTACCACCGGAATCAATGCACTGCTGCTTAGCGTTGTTCTTCGCTACCGAAAGCGTTTTGCCGCTGGCGACCCCCGATTTCGAACCCGAAGTCTTCGTCTGAGGAACCAACCAAGCAGCACACTGATTCGCATACGTCAGAATAACAGCGCAATCTCGCGCACCTTCGGCCTGACACTTTCGATCAGCTTCTTCCTTCGCGTCAGACTCTGAGTAAAGGCCAGTTGAAACGCCAACAGATGACGTGGCCTCCGAGTGGGAAATAGCCCCCCACGTTGAGTGCCACCTCCCCGTTGGGCTGGGAGGAAGCGCGGGAGCACTTGGATCCCCAGGCGTACCCGCCGCCCCCGGAATTGGTGCGCAACCCAGCACACCATTGGCGCTCCCCACAGGATACTGTCCGGGCGGGCATCTCCCTTCCGCAAAGACGCTCTCTGCAGAGGACAGCCAAATCATCCCAAGAACCGCAACCACCAAGCGCAATCCACCAATTTTCATAGTTCCTCTCACCTGCAAGGTATAACTACTTCGTACCCGCTTTGCCCATGACACCAGTCAGTGAATGGGAATTGTCATGCCCACCGGTCATTTTTGGAGTTACATCGTGTACCGCCGTAGACTGCGTACCGCTAGCAGCTGGCGCCGCCGGCGTGTAACTACCCGGCGGCTGTCCATTCGCACTCGGCGCAGCAGCCACCGGACTACCGCCTATCTGCGAATATGCCATGAAGCCACCCAGCGTGCCCTGGAAGAACATCGCCGCCATTGGGGGGCAGTCAGGATAAGCGTCGTGAGGATCAATCCCATACCGCCCTGCTGACTGGTCATGTCGACACTGCCATGGGGTCGTCGACCAGCGCACTGGTCCAGAACGCAGCGGACACGCGGATCACCATATCCAGCGCGATGGAGATCATCGCCGCCAACACGGCCATCGAGAACATCGTGCCGATGCCGTAGAACAGCCACTTCTGAAAC
>NZ_JBFRFC010000031.1:0-19482 GCF_052114625.1 Stenotrophomonas sp. 2YAF26
ACCCCGTTCTTCAAGGGCTACCGTCCGCAGTTCTACTTCCGTACCACCGACATCACCGGTGCGGTCGAGCTGCCGGAAGGCGTCGAGATGGTGATGCCGGGCGACAACATCAAGATGGTTGTCACCCTGATCAACCCGGTCGCCATGGATGCCGGCCTGCGCTTCGCAATCCGCGAAGGTGGCCGTACCGTCGGTGCTGGCGTGGTTGCCACCATCCTCGAGTAATCTGTTAGAATCTGCGCCCCGATGTTGCCTGGGTAGGGCATCGGGGCGTATCAAACGGGAAAGTAGGCACAGGATGTGCTTTGTGTTCCCCAGACCAGGAAGGGTCAATGCCATTCAGGCGGCGTCAACAGGAGACTGTTGACAGCTGCCTTGCGTGCCATTATGCTTCTCCGTCTGGGCAGGCCGGTTTCACGGGTCTGCCTATGCATTTGGGGTCTACGGATTGACCTTGTCGGCCTGCGGGAATGCGGGCCGTCTGTATTCAGGGATTTCATGGGGCAAAGCAACCCAGAGGCTTTGTCTGTCGCTCTTTTATCGAAGGAACCTACCGCCATGGCGGACCAAAAGATCCGGATCCGGCTGAAAGCGTTCGATCATCGTCTGATCGACCGTTCGGCCAGCGAGATCGTTGAGACGGCGAAGCGGACCGGCGCGCAAGTGCGTGGCCCGATCCCGCTGCCGACCAAGATCGAGCGTTACACCATCCTCGTCTCCCCGCACGTCGACAAGGACGCGCGTGACCAGTACGAGACCCGCACGCACAAGCGCGTGCTCGATATCGTTGACCCGAATGACAAGACCGTGGACGCGCTGATGAAGCTCGAACTGGCTGCCGGCGTCGACGTTCAGATCAAGCTGACCTGAGGACTACGACCATGACGAAGAAGTATTCGTTGGGCTTCGTGGGCCGCAAGGCTGGCATGAGCCGCGTGTTCACCGAAGATGGCCGTTCCATCCCGGTGACCCTGATCGAAGCAACCCCCAACCGCATCGCGCAGATCAAGACCGTCGAAACTGACGGCTACAGCGCCGTGCAGGTGACCGTCGGTGCGCGTCGCGCTGCCCTGGTCAACAAGCCGGAAGCCGGCCACTTCGCCAAGGCGAAAGTGGAAGCGGGCCGTGGCCTGTGGGAATTCCGCGTTGAAGACGCCCAGCTCGGCGATTTCGCCGTGGGTGGCGAAGTCAAGGCGGACATCTTTGAAGTCGGCCAGATCGTCGACGTCCAGGGTGTCACCAAGGGTAAGGGCTTCCAGGGCACCATCAAGCGCTACAACTTCCGTATGGGTGACGCTACCCACGGCAACTCGCTGTCGCATCGCGCGCCGGGTTCGCTGGGTCAGCGCCAGACGCCCGGCCGCGTGTTCCCGGGTAAGAAGATGTCCGGTCACATGGGCGCCGTGCAGCAGAGCACCCAGAACCTGGAAGTTGTCAAGGTCGACGTCGAGCGCGGTCTGATCGCAGTTCGCGGCGCCGTTCCGGGCGCGGCGGGTGGCGACGTGATCGTCCGTCCGGCGAGCAAGGCATAAGGAGAGATGACGATGGAACTCGTTATCACGGGTAGCAATAACAAGGTCTCGGTCTCCGACGCCGTGTTCGGTCGCGATTTCAGCGAAGATCTGGTTCACCAGGTTGTCGTTGCTTACCGCAACGCCGGTCGCGCCGGCACCAAGGCGCAGAAGACTCGCTCCGAAGTGGCAGGTACCACCAAGAAGTCGAAGAAGCAGAAGGGCGGCGGCGCGCGTCATGGCGCACTGACGGCTCCGATCTTCGTCGGCGGCGGTGTCACCTTCGCGGCAAAGCCGCGCAGCTTCGAGCAGAAGGTCAATCGTAAGCAGTACCGTGCCGCCATGTGCGCGATCCTGTCCGAGCTGAACCGTCAGGGCCGTCTGACCATCGTGGAGTCCTTCGATGTCGAAGCGACCAACACGAAGGCTCTGATCGCCAAGCTGGCCGGCCTGGAAGTGGGCAAGCGCCCGCTGATCGTCACTGAAGAAGCCTCCGAGCACCTGTACCTGTCGGCGCGCAACATTCCCTACGTGGAAGTGCGTGACGTCCAGGGCCTGGATCCGGTGTCGCTGGTCGGTGCCGACACGGTCGTCATCACCGCTGACGCGGTCAAGAAGGTCGAGGAGTGGCTGGCATGAACAGCAACGAAAAAATCTTCAGCGTGCTGCTCGCCCCGCGTGTCTCCGAAAAGACCGCGCGCCTGCAGGAACTCTCCAATCAGTACGTCTTCGAAATTTCGAACGAAGCCACCAAGGCCGATGTAAAGGCCGCGGTTGAGCAGCTGTTCGACGTCAAGGTCGAAGCAGTCAACGTGGTCAACGTCAAGGGCAAGAACAAGTCCTTCCGTAACCGTGCTGGCCGCCGCGGCGATTGGCGCAAGGCGTACGTTCGCCTGGCCGACGGCCAGTCGATCGATGTAACGGCCAAGGCCTGAGGTACATCCCATGCCATTGATGAAATTCAAGCCCACTTCTCCCGGTCGCCGTTCGGCCGTGCGCGTGGTTACTCCCGACCTGCACAAGGGCGCTCCGCACGCTCCGCTGGTCGAGTCGCAGAGCCGTTCGGGTGGTCGCAACCACCACGGCCGCATCACCGTGCGTCACGTCGGTGGTGGCCACAAGCAGCACTACCGCCTGATTGACTTCAAGCGCAACAAGCTGGGCATCCCGGCGCGCGTGGAACGCATCGAATACGATCCGAACCGCACCGCGCACATCGCCCTGCTGTGCTACGTCGACGGCGAGCGTCGCTACATCATCGCCCCGAAGGGTCTGAAGGCTGGTGATCAGGTGATCGCTGGTTCGGATGCTCCGATCAAGGCGGGCAACACCCTGCCGCTGCGCAACATCCCGGTCGGTACCACCATCCACTGCATCGAGCTGAAGCCGGGCAAGGGCGCTCAGATCGCCCGCGCTGCGGGTGCTGCCGTGCAGCTGGTCGCTCGTGAAGGCATCTACGCCACCCTGCGCCTGCGCTCGGGTGAAATGCGCAAGGTTCCGGTTGAGTGCTGCGCGACCATCGGCGAAGTCGGCAACGACGAGCACAGCTTGGAAAAGCTGGGCAAGGCCGGTGCCAAGCGCTGGCGCGGCGTCCGCCCGACCGTTCGTGGTGCTGCCATGAACCCGGTTGACCACCCGCACGGTGGTGGTGAGGCGAAGGCCGGCCAGGGTAACCCGCATCCGGTCACCCCGTGGGGTGTTCCGACCAAGGGTTACAAGACGCGCCATAACAAGCGCACTCAGCAGTTCATCGTCCGCGATCGTAGGGGCTAATCGACCATGGCACGTTCACTCAAGAAGGGCCCGTTTGTCGATCACCACCTGGTTGCTAAGGTGGCTGCCGCTGCGGGTAGCAAGCGTCCGATCAAGACCTGGTCGCGTCGTTCGATGATCCTGCCTGACATGGTAGGCGTCACCATTGCCGTGCATAACGGCAAGAACCACATCCCGGTTCTCGTCAACGAGAACATGGTCGGCCACAAGCTCGGCGAATTTGCCATCACCCGGACCTTCAAGGGTCACGGTGGTGACAAGAAGTCGGGCAAGTAAGGAGAGATGACAATGGAAGCGAAAGCCATCCTGCGCACCGCGCGCATCTCCCCGCAGAAGGCACGTCTGGTCGCTGACCAGGTGCGCGGTCTGCCGGCCGAGCGTGCCGTCAACCTGCTGAAGTTCTCGGACAAGAAGGCTGCCCACCTGATCAAGAAGGTGGTGGAGTCGGCTATTGCAAATGCCGAGAACAACCAGGGCGCCGACGTCGACGAGCTGAAGGTTCAGACCATCATGGTAGATGAAGGTCCGACCCTGAAGCGTTTCATGGCGCGGGCGAAAGGCCGCGGTACCCGCATCCTCAAGCGCACCAGCCACATCACTGTGGTTGTTGGCGCCGCCAAGTAAGCGGATAAGGAAAAGACCATGGGTCATAAAGTTCATCCGATTGGTATCCGCCTCGGCATTTCCAAGGACTGGAACTCCAAGTGGTACGCCAACAAGGCCGAGTTCGCTGGTTACCTGGCAGCCGACCTGAAAGTGCGCGAAATGCTGCGCAAGAAGCTGGCTCAGGCCGGCATCAGCAAGATCCTGATCGAGCGTCCGGCAAAGACCGCTCGCGTGACGATCCACACCGCCCGTCCGGGCGTGGTGATCGGCAAGCGCGGTGAGGACATCGAGAAGCTGCGCAAGGAAGTGAGCGAGATGATGGGCGTCCCGGCGCACATCAACGTCACCGAAGTGCGCAAGCCCGAGCTGGACGCACAGCTGGTTGCCGAATCGATCGCGCAGCAGCTGGAGCGTCGCATCATGTTCCGCCGTGCAATGAAGCGCTCGGTCGGCAACGCGATGCGCCTGGGTGCCCTGGGCATCAAGGTCAACGTCGGTGGCCGCCTCAACGGTGCAGAAATCGCCCGTTCGGAGTGGTACCGCGAAGGCCGCGTGCCGCTGCACACGCTGCGTGCCGACATCGACTATGGCTTCGCTGAGGCCAAGACGACCTACGGCATCATCGGCATCAAGGTCTGGATCTACAAGGGCGAGGTCTTCGATTTCTCCCAGGTTGGCCAGGAAAAGCAGGACGACACCCCGTCGCGCAACGATCGTCATGATCGCGGCGACCGCGGTGACCGTCAGCGCCCGGCTCGTGAAGCGAGGTAACGACAATGTTGCAACCCAAGCGAACCAAGTACCGCAAGGTGCACAAGGGCCGTAACGAAGGCCTCAGCTGGAGCGCAAACGCTGTCAGCTTTGGCGAGTACGGCCTGAAGGCAACCGCCCACGGTCAGCTGACCGCGCGTCAGATCGAAGCGGCTCGCCGTTCGATCAGCCGCTACGTGAAGCGCGGCGGCAAGATGTGGATCCGAGTGTTCCCCGACAAGCCCATCACCAAGAAGCCCATCGAAGTTCGAATGGGTTCGGGTAAGGGCAACGTGGAATACTGGGTGGCCCAGATCCAGCCCGGCCGCATGATCTATGAAATCGAGGGTGTTACCGAGGAAGTGGCACGCGAGGCGTTCCGCCTGGCCGCTGCCAAGCTCTCGGTCACCACCACTTTCGTGACCCGGACGGTGCGCTGATGGATATCAAAACTCTCCGTGAAAAGTCGGCTGACGACCTCAAGGCCCACCTGATCGACCTGCGTAAGGAACAGTTCTCTGTCCGTATGCAGCAGGTCACCGGCCAGCTGCCGAAGACACACGACATCCGCCGGGTGCGTCGCGAAATTGCTCGCGTCAAGACCCTGCTCGGCAGCACGAAGTAAGGATGGCCGCTATGAGCGACAATACTGAAAACAAAGCGCTGCGCACGGTCGAAGGCCGTGTCGTCAGCAACAAGATGGACAAGACGGTTACCGTCCTGGTCGAGCGTCAGGTCAAGCACGCACTGTACGGCAAGTACATCAAGCGCTCGACGAAGCTGCACGCCCACGATGCCGACAACGCCTGCAAGGAAGGCGATGTCGTCCGCGTGACCGAGATTGCTCCGATGTCCAAGACCAAGAACTGGCGCGTGGTGGAAGTCATCACGCGTGCGGCTGAATAAGGAGTCTGAATCATGATCCAGATGCAGAGCTACCTTGACGTCGCCGACAATTCTGGTGCCAAGCGAGTGATGTGCTTCAAGGTGCTGGGTGGTTCCAAGCGCCGTTACGCCGGTATCGGCGACATCATCAAGGTCACCGTGAAGGATGCGATTCCGCGCGGCAAGGTCAAGAAGGGTGAAGTGTATGACGCCGTCGTGGTGCGTACCCGCAAGGGTGTGCGTCGCGCCGACGGCTCGCTGATCCGCTTCGACGGCAACGCTGCCGTTCTGCTTAACAACAAGCAGGAGCCGATCGGGACCCGTATCTTCGGGCCGGTGACTCGTGAACTTCGTTCGGAGAAGTTCATGAAGATCGTCTCGCTCGCTCCCGAAGTGCTGTGAGCGACAGGAGATAATCATGGCTAACCGTATCAAGAAGGGCGACCAGGTTGTCGTCAACGCTGGCAAGGACAAGGGTAAGCAGGGCGAAGTCGTCCGCGTCGATGGCGACCGTCTGGTCGTCGCCAACGTGAACATCGTCAAGCGCCACACCAAGCCGAACCCGCAGGCAGGTGTTGCCGGCGGCGTGGTCGAGCGTGAAGCGTCGATCCATATCTCCAACGTGAATGTGCTGAACCCGGCTTCGGGCAAGGGCGAGCGCGTTGGCTTCAAGGTGCTGGAGGATGGACGCAAACTGCGTGTGTTCCGCTCCAGCGGTGAGGCGCTCGACGCCTGAGGAATGAGAAGATGACTTCCCGTCTCGAAAAGTTTTACAAGGAAGAAGTGGTGCCGGCGCTGATGAAGCAGTTCGGTTACACCAATTCCATGCAGGTGCCGAAGCTGGTCAAAGTCACCCTGAACATGGGTGTCGGCGAAGCGGCCACCAACAAGAAGATCCTGGAAAACGCCGTTGGCGACATGACCAAGATCTCGGGCCAGAAGCCGATCGTCACCAAGTCGCGTATCTCGGTGGCATCGTTCAAGATCCGTGATGGTTGGCCGATCGGCTGCAAGACCACGCTGCGTCGCCACAAGATGTACGAGTTCCTGGACCGCCTGATCAACATCTCGCTGCCGCGCGTGCGCGACTTCCGTGGTGTTTCCGGTCGTTCCTTCGACGGTCGCGGCAACTTCAACATGGGTGTGAAGGAACAGATCATCTTCCCGGAAATCGACTTCGACGCTGTCGACGCGATCCGCGGTATGGATATCGCCATCACCACCACTGCGAAGACCGACGCGGAAGCGAAGGCGCTGCTGGCAGCGTTCAAGTTCCCGTTCCGTAACTGATTCGTCGAGGAAACCGAAATGGCAAAGACCTCCATGGTCAACCGCGACATCAAGCGGAAGAAGCTGGCTGAAAAGTTCGCTGTCAAGCGTGCTGCTCTGAAGAAGATCGTGTCCTCCCCGGACGCGAGCTACGAAGAGAAGATCGAGGCCGCCACCAAGTTGTCGAAGCTGCCGCGCGATTCGTCGCCGAGCCGCCACCGCAACCGTTGCGAACTGTCTGGCCGCCCGCGTGGCGTGTACAGCAAGTTCGGCCTGGGTCGCAACAAGCTGCGTGAAGCCACCATGCGTGGCGACGTTCCGGGCCTGCGCAAGGCCAGCTGGTAACCCCAGCCGGTCCTGCCAGCGAGGGCTCCCCCCGGGGAGCTTCGCAGCCGGGGAGGGGAGGCGTTCAGCTTTCCCTCTGCAAAAAACCGAAGAGCCCGACGCAAGTCGGGCTCTTTTGGCGTATACTCCCGCGTCTTGCTCTGCGCAACGCGTAGGGGGAGGGGGCCTGGCCCGTTTCCAGGAGACAACAGATTTTCGCGAAAGCGGATATCGGTGCACTCAAAGGTACTCATATGAGCATGACTGATCCCATCGCCGACCTGCTGGTCCGCATCAAGAATGCGGCAGCGGTTGGCAAGCAGACGGTGAAAGCCCCGTCGTCCAAGATCAAGGTTGCGATCGCCCAGGTCCTGAAGGACGAGGGTTACATCGCCGACCTGCGCGTGACCGCGCTCGAGAACAACAAGTCCGAGCTGGAAATCGTGCTGAAGTATTTCGAAGGCAAGCCGGTCATCGCGACCCTGAAGCGCTTCTCGCGTTCGGGCCTGCGCCAGTACCGCGGCAAGAGCGAACTGCCGAAGGTCATGAACGGCCTGGGCATTTCCATCATTTCCACTTCCAAGGGCATCATGACTGATGCGCAGGCGCGCCAGTTGGGCGTCGGCGGCGAAGTCCTGTGCTTCGTGGCCTAAGGCGAAAGGAGTAGACCATGTCCCGTGTAGCCAAGAAGCCGATCGACCTGGGTAAGGTTGAACTGAACGTCCAGAACGACAACGTCATCGCCAAGGGCCCGAAGGGCACCCTGTCGCTGGCCAAGCCGGCTGGTATCAACATCAATGTCGAAAACGGCGTTGCCACCCTGAGCACCGACAACGTGGACCTGATCCCGCTGACCGGTACCGTCCGCGCCATCCTGTCCAACATGGTCAAGGGTGTTTCCGAAGGCTTCGAGCGCAAGCTTGAGCTGGTCGGCGTGGGTTACCGTGCTGCGATGCAGGGCAAGGACCTCAGCCTGTCGCTGGGCTACTCGCACCCGATCGTGTTCGTGGCGCCGGAAGGCATCACCATCACCACCCCGACCCAGACTGAAATCCTGGTGCAGGGCGCTGACAAGCAGGCCGTCGGTGAAGCTGCCGCCAAGATCCGTGCGTTCCGCAAGCCGGAGCCGTACAAGGGCAAGGGCGTGAAGTACTCCGACGAAGTCATCATTCGCAAGGAAGCCAAGAAGGCCTAATTAGGACCTTCCGCTTTCCAGGGAAAAAGATCATGAACAAGAACATCGCCCGCCTGCGTCGCGCCAAGTCGACCCGTGCCCACATCCGTGTGCTCGGTGTTGCCCGCCTGTCGGTGCTGCGCACCGGCCAGCACCTGTACGCGCAGGTCTTCACCGCTGACGGCTCGAAGGTGCTGGCTGCTGCCAACACCACCCAGGCCGACATCAAGGAAGGCCTGAAGAACGGCAAGAACGCTGATGCCGCCGCCAAGGTTGGCCGCATCGTCGCTGAGCGCGCCAAGGCCGCCGGCGTCGAGAAGGTTGCCTTCGATCGTTCGGGTTACCGTTACCACGGCCGCATCAAGGCCCTGGCTGACGCTGCCCGCGAAGCCGGCCTGCAGTTCTAAGGGATCAGGGCAGGGGGCTCCGGCCCTCATGCCCGCCTGCTCGCCAGCCTGAGTGAGGCTGGGCGGCGCCGCTCTTCTGTAGCGGCCCACCGCAACAACGCACCACTCCACAACCATAAGCGGCCTCGAGCCGTACATAACCCAACAACCAAGGAATAAACATGGCAGAAGAACGTCAGCAGCGGGGTCGCGATCGCGACCGTAACCGCGAAGAGAAAGTCGACGACGGCATGATCGAAAAGCTGGTCGCGGTCAATCGCGTCAGCAAGACCGTCAAGGGTGGCCGTCAGTTCACCTTCACCGCCCTGACTGTTGTCGGCGACGGCGAAGGCAAGGTCGGTTTCGGTTATGGCAAGGCGCGCGAAGTGCCGGTCGCCATCCAGAAGTCGATGGAGCAGGCTCGCAAGAACCAGGTCACCGTCGATCTGAACAACGGCACCCTGTGGCACACCATCAAGGATGGTCACGGCGCGGCGCGCGTGTTCATGCAGCCGGCTTCCGAAGGTACCGGCGTCATTGCCGGTGGTGCCATGCGCGCCGTGCTGGAAGCAGTGGGCGTGAAGAACGTGCTGGCCAAGGCCACCGGTTCGCGCAACCCGATCAACCTGGTGCGTGCCACCGTGAAGGGCCTGACTGCAGCGCAGTCGCCGGCTCGCATCGCGGCCAAGCGCGGCAAGAAGGTGGAGGATCTCAACCATGGCTAATGAAACCAACAAGACCGTCAAGGTCCGTCTGGTTCGCGGCCTGCGTGGTGCCCAGGCGCGTCATCGCCTGTCGGTGCGTGCGCTGGGTCTGGGCAAGCTCAACGATGTGCGTGAACTGAAGGACAGCCCGCAGGTTCGCGGTCTGATCAACAAGGTCCACTACCTCGTCAAGGTTGAGGAATAATCCAATGACCATGCATCTGAATGAATTGAGCCCGGCACCGGGCGCTCGTAAAGAGCGTACCCGCGTCGGTCGCGGTATCGGCTCCGGCCTGGGCAAGACCTGCGGCCGCGGCCACAAGGGTTCGTTCGCCCGTAAGGGTGGCGGCAAGATCAAGGCTGGCTTCGAAGGCGGCCAGACCCCCATGCAGCGTCGTCTGCCGAAGATCGGCTTCCGTTCGCCGATCGCCAAGGACACCGCTGAAGTGCTGCTGTACCAGCTGGACAAGCTGCCGGCCGGCGAGATCGACTTCGCTGTCCTGCGTGCTGCCAAGCTGGTCCCGAGCACTGCCAAGAAGGCCAAGGTCGTCGTCAAGGGCGAAGTGACCAAGGCGTTCACCCTGAAGGGTGTTGCTGCCACGGCCGGTGCCAAGGCTGCGATCGAAGCTGCCGGCGGCAGCGTAACGGAGTAAGAGAATCATGGCGCAAGCTGGCATCGGTAACCTCGCGGGCGGAATGGGCAAGTTCACTGAACTTCGCCAACGTTTGCTGTTCGTCGTCGGGGCTTTGATCGTCTATCGCATTGGCTGCTACGTGCCGGTGCCGGGCGTCAATCCCGATGCCATGCTTGCCATGATGCAACAGCAGGGCGGCGGCATCGTGGACATGTTCAACATGTTCTCGGGCGGCGCCCTGCACCGTTTCAGCATTTTCGCGCTGAACGTGATGCCGTACATCTCGGCATCGATCGTGATGCAGCTGGCTGTGCACATCTTCCCCGCCTTGAAGGCGATGCAGAAGGAAGGTGAGTCCGGCCGCCGCAAGATCACCCAGTATTCGCGCATCGGCGCTGTGCTGCTCGCAGTGGTGCAGGGTGGTTCGATCGCGCTGGCGCTGCAGGGCCAGGTGTCGCCGACCGGCGCACCGGTCGTGTACATGCCGGGCATGGGCTTCGTGCTCACTGCCGTGGTCGCACTGACCGCCGGCACCATGTTCCTGATGTGGGTTGGTGAGCAGGTGACCGAGCGCGGCATCGGCAACGGCGTTTCGCTGATCATCTTCGCCGGTATCGTGGCGGGCCTGCCGGGTGCGGTCATCCACACCTTCGACGCCTACCGCGACGGCAACATCCAGTTCATCCAGCTGCTGCTGATCGCCATCGTCGTGCTCGCCTTCACCTTCTTCGTGGTGTTCGTCGAACGCGGCCAGCGCCGGATCACGGTGAACTACGCGCGCCGCCAGGGCGGTCGCAACGCGTACATGAACCAGACCTCGTTCCTGCCGCTGAAGCTGAACATGGCCGGCGTCATCCCGGCGATCTTCGCCTCGAGCCTGCTGGCCTTCCCGGCCACCCTGGCCATGTGGTCGGGTCAGGCTGCCAACCAGAGCACCTTTGGCCAGACCCTGCAGAAGGTCGCCAATGCCCTGGGTCCGGGCGAGCCGCTGCACATGATCGTCTTCGCCGCGCTGATCACCGGTTTCGCGTTCTTCTACACCGCGCTGGTGTTCAACTCGCAGGAAACCGCCGACAACCTGAAGAAGTCGGGCGCGCTGATTCCGGGTATCCGTCCGGGCAAGGCCACCGCCGACTACATCGACGGCGTGTTGACCCGACTGACTGCTGCCGGTTCGGCTTACCTGGTGATCGTCTGCCTGCTGCCGGAACTGATGCGCACGCAGCTGAACGCCTCGTTCTATTTCGGCGGTACTTCGCTGTTGATCGTGGTGGTGGTGGTGATGGACTTCATCGCCCAGGTGCAGGCGCACCTGATGTCCCACCAGTACGAGAGCCTGCTGAAGAAGGCCAACCTGAAGGGCGGCAACCGCGGTGGTTTTGCTCGCGGCTGATTAGCCTGTTATACTTTCGTCTTCCTGACGTGATGGTCCTCCGCTTCGCGGACTCTGGCCACACAAACGAAGGGCGGCCCCCGCAGCGGTTCCGGGTGGGGGTGTGATGAGGTGGTCCCGCGCTGGAGTAGCGCGGGCGGCCCGGGAGGCAACTCCAGGTCCAACCCCATCCGGCGCCGGAGCCTGGGCACACTCCCCGGGCCGGGTTCATGAAACCTCTGGTTTCACGGGCTTCCAAGTAAACCGGAACCTTGTTAGTATCACTGGTTCACTTTTTTGATCCATCCTGCCGGATCGGCGTGCCTTGAGCGCGCTGTCGGCCATCACTCAGCTGGAGAACCGCGTCATGGCGCGTATTGCAGGCGTCAACCTGCCAGCCCAGAAGCATGTCTGGGTCGGGTTGCAAAGCATTTACGGCATCGGCCGTACCCGTTCGAAGAAGGTCTGCGAAGTCGCAGGCGTCACTTCGACCACCAAGATCCGCGATCTGTCGGAGCCGGAAATCGAGCGCCTGCGCGCCGAAGTCGGCAAGTACATCGTGGAAGGCGATCTGCGCCGTGAAATCGGTATCGCGATCAAGCGCCTGATGGACCTGGGCTGCTACCGCGGCCTGCGTCACCGTCGCGGTCTGCCGCTGCGTGGCCAGCGCACCCGTACCAACGCCCGCACCCGCAAGGGCCCGCGCAAGGCGATCAGGAAGTAAGGGACATATAAATGGCTAAGCCTGCTGCTAAGACCAAGAAGAAGATCAAGCGCGTCGTCACCGACGGCGTTGCCCACGTCCACGCTTCGTTCAACAACACCATCGTGACCATCACCGACCGTCAGGGCAATGCTCTGTCGTGGGCGACCTCCGGTGGCGCTGGCTTCCGCGGTTCGCGCAAGTCGACCCCGTTCGCAGCCCAGGTGGCTGCCGAAAAGGCCGGTCGTGCTGCGCTGGACTACGGCGTGAAGTCGCTGGAAGTCCGCATCAAGGGTCCGGGTCCGGGCCGTGAGTCGGCCGTGCGTTCGTTGAACAACGTCGGCTACAAGATCACCAACATCATCGACGTGACGCCTATCCCGCACAACGGGTGCCGTCCGCCGAAGAAGCGTCGCGTCTAAAGGGAGCGATAAGAAATGGCTCGTTATATCGGTCCTACCTGTAAGCTCGCCCGTCGCGAAGGCGCCGACCTGTCCCTGAAGAGCCCGGCGCGTGCGCTGGACTCCAAGTGCAAGTTGGAGCAGAAGCCCGGCCAGCATGGCGCCACTGCCCGCAAGGGCAAGCTGTCCGACTACGCTACCCAGCTGCGTGAAAAGCAGAAGGTCAAGCGTATCTACGGTCTGCTGGAGCGTCAGTTCCGCAACTACTACAAGAAGGCCTCGACCAAGAAGGGCAACACCGGCGAGAACCTCCTGCAGCTGCTGGAAACCCGCTTGGACAACGTTGTCTACCGCATGGGCTTCGCCGTGACCCGTCCGGCTGCCCGTCAGCTGGTGTCGCACCGCGGCGTCACCGTGAATGGCAAGTCGGTCAACCTGGCCTCGTACCAGGTCAAGGCTGGCGACGCCATCGCCCTGTCTGAAAAGGCTGCCAAGCAGCTGCGCGTCCAGGAAGCCCTGACCGTCGCCGCCCAGCATGACCTGAGCCCGTCGTGGGTTGAAGTGGATTCCGGCAAGTTCTCCGGCATCTTCAAGGCTGTTCCGGATCGTTCGGATCTGCCTGCGGACATCAACGAAGCGCTGATCGTCGAGCTGTATTCGAAGTAATTCACATTGGAGAGCCCCCGGCGACGGCCGGGGGTTCACTAGGAGAACCCGCAACATGACGGTTACCGCCAACCAGGTTCTGCGTCCTCGCGGTCCGCAGATCGAACGCATTACCGACACCCGTGCAAAGGTCGTTATCGAACCTTTGGAGCGGGGTTACGGGCATACGCTGGGTAATGCCCTGCGTCGCGTGCTGCTGTCGTCCATCCCGGGCTTCGCCATCACGGAAGTCGAGATCGACGGCGTGTTGCACGAGTACACCACGGTCGAAGGTCTGCAGGAGGACGTGCTGGAAGTCCTGCTGAACCTGAAGGACGTGGCCATCCGTATGCACTCTGGCGACAACGCGACTCTGTCCCTGTCCAAGCAGGGTCCGGGCGTTGTCACTGCTGCCGACATCAAGGTCGACCACAATGTGGAGATCTTGAACGGCGACCACGTGATCTGCCACCTGACCAAGGACACGGCAGTGAACATGCGTCTGAAGATCGAGCGTGGTTTCGGCTATCAGCCGGCAGCTGCGCGTCGTCGTCCGGACGAAGAAACCCGTGCCATCGGCCGTCTGGTCCTGGATGCCTCGTTCTCGCCGGTCCGCCGTGTCGCCTATGCCGTGGAAGCGGCTCGTGTCGAACAGCGCACCGACCTGGACAAGCTGGTCATCGATATCGAGACCAACGGCACCATCGACGCCGAAGAAGCAGTGCGTACCGCTGCCGACATCCTCAGCGATCAGCTGTCGGTGTTCGGTGACTTCACCCACCGCGACCGCGGTGCGGCGAAGCCGGCCAACAACGGCGTGGATCCGGTGCTGCTGCGCCCGATCGACGATCTGGAGCTGACCGTGCGTTCGGCCAACTGCCTCAAGGCCGAGAGCATCTACTACATCGGCGATCTGATCCAGAAGACCGAAGTCGAGCTGCTGAAGACCCCGAACCTGGGTAAGAAGTCGCTCACCGAGATCAAGGAAGTGCTGGCCCAGCGTGGCCTGTCGCTCGGCATGAAGCTGGAGAACTGGCCGCCGGCCGGCGTCGCCAGCCACGGCATGCTGGGCTGATATAGCCTTTCTGCAAGACTGCATGGCCCCGTCGGCAACGACGGGGTCATTGCATCAAGGCAATACCGCCACGACGAACGAAGGTTCGCGGGCAGGTCGTCCAGGACGGATGGCCAGGACCAACCGCAGTCCGAGCAGCAGCGCCAGGAAGGCGACAACGATCCGCAAAGCCACATCATTAACCAAGGAATATCACCATGCGTCACCAGAAATCCGGCCGTAAGTTCAGCCGTACCAGCGCCCACCGCGAAGCGATGTTCAAGAACATGGCCGCCTCGCTGTTCAAGCACGAGCTGATCAAGACCACCCTGCCGAAGGCCAAGGAACTGCGCCGCGTCGCCGAGCCGCTGATCACCCTGGCCAAGGTCGACTCCGTCGCCAACCGTCGTCTGGCCTTCGCCCGCCTGCGCGACAACGAAGCCGTCGGCAACCTGTTCACCATCCTGGGCCCGCGCTACGCGAACCGTCCGGGCGGCTACCTGCGCCTGCTGAAGTGCGGCTTCCGCGCCGGCGACAACGCGCCGATGGCCTACGTCGAACTGGTTGACCGTCCGGTCGTGGCTGAAGCCGTCGAAGAGTAATCGACGCGCGACACCCGTCATTCGGTGAAGAACCCGGCCTCGTGCCGGGTTTTTCCGTTTCTGGGCGACGGATGGAGATCCACGCCGGGCGTGGTTGATCCCGCATGTTGCGGCGCGCGCGCCGGCGTGTTCCGACGGGCGCGACGTTGTGGCGGTTCGAACGGCGCGCACTCTCGGTTACGCTTGCGGTCCGTACTACACGAGCGTTGCCGATGAATCCTCTGCGCTGGCCTTTCCGTGCCCAGTTCCTGTTGGGCTTCCTGATCTGCGCGGGCCTGCTGGGTTACGCCATTTTCCTGCAGCTGAAGATGGGGCTGGAGCCGTGTCCGCTGTGCATCTTCCAGCGCCTGGCGTTCGCGGCCCTGGGCCTGCTGTTCCTGATCGGCGCCCTGCATGGGCCGTCCAACCGTCCGGGGCGGGCGACCTACGGCATCCTCGCTTTCATCGCTGCAGCCGTGGGCGTGGGCATCGCCGCACGCCATGTCTACGTGCAGATGCTGCCGCCGGAAATGGGGGCGACCTGTGGCCCGCCGCTGGCCTTCCTGCGCGAGACCATGGGGCCGCTGGAAGTGTTCCGCACCGTGCTGACCGGCACCGGCAACTGCGGCAACATCGACTGGACGTTCCTTGGCCTGACCATGCCGATGTGGTCGGGGGTCTGGTTCGTGCTGCTGGCCCTGTGGGCGCTGGCCGTGTCGCTGCGCAAGGTCAAACGCTGATCCAGTCTGGAGCCACGCATGGCGTGGCTCTACTGCGTTCCGGTAGTGCCGGCCGCTGGCCGGCAATCCCAGGGGCGGTTGAGTTCCGGTAGTGCCGGCAGCTGGCCGGCAATCCCAGGGGCGGTTGAGTTCCGGTAGTGCCGGCCGCTGGCCGGCAACCCCAGGGGCGGTTGAGTTCCGGTAGTGCCGGCCGCTGGCCGGCAACCCCCTGCACCAAGTCATGCGCGGCGCTGAGATTGACCTGCAGGTACGACGGTAGTTCGCCGCCATTGGGCACACCCTCCATGTCCGAACGCAGGCCGCTGCCGTACACGTAGTTCGCACCGACCCGATTGTGGCCAGCGAATGCATAGCTGACGCCGCCGGAAGACGTCAGCTTCTGGTCGTGGTCCAGATGGATCCAGTTCTGCTGTACGTAGGCCAGTGCATCCGGATCGAGGTTGTACTGGCTGGTGATGACCTGGGTGCCCATGGCCTTGTTGTAGGCCGCGTTGAAGTACGCGCTGATCGGCCCGTTGCTGTAGTCGGCGCTGAACTCCAGGCCGTGGATGTGCCCGCGACGATAATTGAAGGTGGAATAGATGTAGGCGGCGCCGAACTGGCCTTCGTCCTGCAGGCGGTGCACGCGTCGGTCGTAGGCATCCAGGCCGAGGGTGAGGTGGTCGCCGACCTGCTGTGACACGCCGATGTCGTAGTAGTCGCTGCGCTCGGACAACGGCGTGGTGCTGCCACCGGCCGGTTGCTGGTTGCTGGTGCCATCGAACAGGGCCAGATCGCTGCCGGCAACCAACTCACTGGCAGGCGGGGTGAAGTAGCGCGAATAGCCGGCGTGCACGGTGGTGCTGTCGCTGGCGTTCCAGACCACGCCCAGGCGTGGGCTGAGCTGGCCCTCGGTGTGACCGAATGCCTTGAAGCGGTCGCCGCGCAGGCCGTAGTTGACGGTCCAGTCATCACCGATCCGCCACTCGTCCTGCACGTACAGGGCTGCGGTGCTGGCGTGGAAGGCATTGCGGTCCGGGATCAGCCGTGGCGTGGTGCTCGTCTGCTGGCCGTCGGCGTCGGCCGGGAACACCCAGCTGCTGTTGTTGGCGGTGGCGTGTTCGTAGTTGCCATACAGGCCATAACGCAGGGTGTGGTTATCGCCCAGGGGGGTGGAGAAATCGGCCTGCAGGGTGTTGGCGCGGTTGCTGCGCCGGACCTGCGAGGCGACGCCGCTGAACACCAGGTCGCCCACGACGTCCGGATTGAAGGCCACATCGCTGTAGCGCTGGCCGGCCGAGAGCTGGTACGCGGTCTGGCCGAGCGTGCCCTGCAGCACCAGCATGCCGAAGCGGGTGGTCTCGCGCTGGGTTTCGTCCAGCTGGCTGGAATCGAAGGTGGTGGTGTCCAGGTAGCCGAACTGCGGGGTCTGCCCCGGGTTGACCGGGATCTGGAAGCGGTTGTTGGCAAAGCCGGCGAACACGCTCAGGCGGGTGCTGTCGTTGACCAGATAGGTCAGGTCGGCAAAGGCCTTCCCCTGGTGGGTGTCGTCATGCAGCGGCCTGCGTGCGCTGGTGGGGTTCTCCAGCCCGACCTCGTTCTGGTCGTAGTTGCCGGTCAGGAACCAGCTCCAGCGGCCCTGATTGCCCCACCAGGAGGCGTTCGGGTTGACCTTGCCGAACGAACCGGCGGTGATGCCAGCGCTGCCGCCGTTGCCCAGCTCGGCGCCACTGCGGGTGGTGATATCGACCACCGCGGCGGTGCGTTCACCGAACTGCGCCGGCAGCGCACCATCCATCAGGCGGATGCTCTTGATGGTGCGCGCATCCAGGGTCTGGCCGAAGCCGGAGATCGATTCGGGCAGCAGTACGCCGTTGATGCGGTACTGCAGGTTGGCGTGGTCGCCGCGCACGTGCACGCCGCCGTAGGAGTCCTGGACCACGCCCGGGGCCTGCAGCAGCACCTGGCTGAGCGGGGCGGAGGCGCCCAGCGGCTGCTTCTGGATGTCCTCGGCGGTGATCTGGTACTGGCTGCTGCCGATGTCCGGTGACAGGGCGTTGCGGGCCTGGTCGAGCTGAGCACTGACGGTGACTACGTCGAGGTCCTTGACCGCAGCCGCGCTGGCATCAGTGTCGGCGGCAAGCACGGGTTGGCTGGTGAGGATCAGGGCGAATGTGATGGCGGTGGTGAGCAGGGAGGGCTTCATGGGAAATGGGCAGGGAAGGGGAGGGGGCCGGTCCATGAGGGAGTGTTACTCCGTAACAACTGCGTGCCGATCATGCGCCTGTCCGGCGATGGCGACCATGCCGTTTCTGGCCGATCACACGGCCCCTTTCCACACCGTTCAGGCAGTCATGACCGGGCCCGGCCCTTTGCGCCAGCGGCTGGCTCTGCGACCATGACCGCCCCCCACCCCGGATGTCCGTAATGAGCCTGTCCGCCGTTCCGCCCGCCCCCGATCCTGCCGCCATCGCTGCTGGCGCCGCCTGGTCACCGGAGAGCTGGCGGGGCAAGACCGCGCTGCAGATGCCGACCTATCCCGATCCGGTGGCACTGGATGCCGCGTTGCACGAGCTGAAGCGGCTGCCGCCGCTGGTGACCTCGTGGGAGATCCTGGCGCTGAAGCAGCAGCTGGCCGACGCCCAGGAAGGCAAGCGTTTCCTGTTGCAGGGCGGCGACTGCGCGGAGAATTTCAGCGACTGCGAATCGGGCACGATCTCCAACCGGTTGAAGGTGCTGCTGCAGATGAGCCTGGTGCTGGTGCACGGCCTGCGCCAGCCGGTGATCCGCGTCGGCCGTTTCGCCGGCCAGTACGCCAAGCCGCGCTCGGCCGATACCGAGACCCGCGACGGCGTGACCCTGCCCAGCTACCGCGGCGATGTGATCAATGCGCCGGCCTTCACCGAGGCGGCGCGTCTGCCCGACCCGAAGCGGATGCTGCAGGCCCACGCGCATTCGGCGATGACGATGAACTTCGTGCGGGCGCTGATCGATGGTGGCTTCGCCGATCTGCACCATCCCGAATACTGGAACCTGGAATGGGTGAGCCATTCGCCGTTGGCCGCCGAGTACCAGAAGATGGTGGCCTCGATCGGTGATGCCGTGCACTTCATGGAGACCCTGGCCGGGGCCCGCGTGCACAACCTCAACCGCATCGATTTCTACACCTCGCATGAAGCGCTGCTGTTGCCCTACGAGCAGGCGCTGACCCGGCAGGTGCCGCGCCAGCAGGGCTGGTTGAACCTGAGCACGCACTATCCGTGGATCGGCATGCGTACCGCCGCGCTGGATGGCGCGCACGTGGAGTACCTGCGCGGCGTGCGCAACCCGATCGCGATCAAGGTGGGGCCGTCGGTGACGCCGGACCAGTTGCTGCGCCTGATCGATGTGCTCAACCCGGATGACGAGCCGGGCCGCCTGAGCTTCATCCATCGTATGGGCGCGGCGCAGATCGCGCAGAAGCTGCCGCCGTTGCTGGACGCGGTCAAGCGCGATGGCCGTCGCGTGCTGTGGGTGTGCGACGCGATGCACGGCAATACCGAAAGCACCGCGAACGGCTTCAAGACGCGGCGCTTCGACAACGTGCGTGGTGAGGTCGAGATGTCCTTCGACCTGCACGCGGCCGCAGGCACCCGCCTGGGCGGCGTGCATCTGGAGCTGACCGGTGAGGATGTGACCGAATGCACCGGCGGTGCGCGCGAACTGACCGAACGTGACCTGGAACGCGCCTATCGTTCGACCGTCGACCCGCGATTGAACTACGAGCAGTCGCTGGAGATTGCGATGGCGATCGTGCGCAAGCAGGAGCAAGTGCGGTAGGGATTTTTTCGGCAGGGCTGCGCCCTGCACCTGCAGAGGCCACTGCCAGAGCAACAGCAAGAGCGGCATTCCGTGGTTGGCGGGGCGGTGTCGGATTGCGGGGACGCCGCAAGTACGTCCCTGTAGGCTCAGCCGCGCCATCCATGGCGCGGATGCCCCGCAATCCGACAC
>NZ_JBFRFC010000032.1:0-13741 GCF_052114625.1 Stenotrophomonas sp. 2YAF26
GGGACGCCGTGAACCCATCCCTGGGGGCTTGGCCGCGGCATCCATGCCGCGGACACCCCGCACTACCCACCCGCCCGGCCGCTGACAGGTTCCTGCAGCGCCCACCCACGCAAGAAGAAAAAAAGATCAAAAGCAAAAGCAGCATGGCCGGTTGCCCACACTTCCTGTGGAGCCGAGCCCACGCTCAGCTCAGAGCGAAGCGACCCGCTGTTGCTCTTCCTTCTTCTTTTTCGTGGGTGGACGCCCCAGGAACCCGGCCAACCCTCATGAATCGCTCTGCGCTCACCCACGAGGGGCTGCGCCGTTCGCCGACCTTCGCCGCCGATGCGCGCATGAATCTGCGCACGCGCATTTCTGTAATCGTTCCCACTCCACCGCACAGCAGCATGGCCGCTGACGAAGTTCCATTAAAAGTGGGCGCCAATTCACATTTTGACGCCGCGTTGATCCTGATCAATGGACTTGTCGCAATCGGCCTGCACAATGGCGGCCCGTTCGGCATGGCGCGCCGTCTTTGATGCAGCGCGAGGGGCGTCGGATGGGAAAGCAGTACTGATCCAACAGGTACAAGGAGCGCGGAGCACTGCCACTGGGGAGCGGCAGCCGCGCAGGTACCGACCGGGTCCGGCGGCCGGTTGCGTCTGCGGGGATGGGGACGCAACCGGCAACCTCTGCCTGAATGGGGCAGGTCAATCACAACGCCTTCACATTTCGCGCTGAACGCGAGCAAATCGTTGTGATTCATGGTGTTAGGGGTTTTAATTCATCCATGACCTGCTAACCTGCGGTGATGATTCGACGTTCTCTGGCCTGCATGCTCACCCTCGGCCTGGTCGCCTGCGCGACCCAGCCGACGTCCCCACCGACTTCGCCCCAGGCCAGCAGTACGCCGCGCCACCCGGCGGCCAAGCCTCAGGGCCCGGCCGAAGCCGCGCCGGAAGCGGCAGCCGCTACGGCTGCGCCGGTCGATCTCACCCCGGTGCCGTTCGAAACCGCGCGCGCCAGATTCATTGCCGACACCGCCAAGCGTTACGGCCTGAAGCCTGACGAGATCCGCAACGTGCTCGACCAGGCGCAGGTGCGCCAGCCGATCATCGCCGCCATGTCGCGGCCGGCCGAGCGGGTCAAGCCGTGGAACGAATACCGGCCGATGTTCATCAGCAAGGCGCGTATCGATGGCGGCAAGGCGTTTCTTGCCCAGCATCGCGCTGAACTGGACCGTGTGCAGCAGCGCACCGGTGTACCGGCTGAAGTGATCGTGGCGATCATCGGCGTGGAAACCAGCTACGGAAAGAATGCCGGCAGCCATCGCGTGCTCGATGCGCTGTATACGCTGGCCTTCTATTACCCGCGCAGTGGTGACCCGGCCAAGCTGGAACGCGAAGTGCGCCGCGAGCTGTTCTTCCGCGATGAACTGGCCAAGCTGTTCGAGCTCGGTCGCGAGGAAAAGCTGGACATCACCACGCTCAAGGGCAGCTATGCCGGCGCGATGGGCATGGGCCAGTTCATGCCCTCCAGCTATCTGGATTACGCGGTGGACGGCAACGGCGATGGCCGCCGTGACCTGTTCACCAGCTACGACGACGTGTTCTCCTCCATCGCCAACTACTTCGTGAAGAAGGGCGGTTGGGTGCGCGGCGGCCAGGTCGCCGTGCCGGCCACGCTCGCCGCCGGCCGCGAAGAGTTCAACCCGACCGAGTGGACGCCCACCTGGTCGCTGTCCGATCTGGCCCAGCGCGGCTACCAGCCGAGCGCACCGGTGCAGCCGGGCGCCACCGCCACCCCCATCACGCTTGAAGGCAGCACCGGCAAGCAGTACTGGCTGGGCTTCCAGAACTACTACGCGATCACCCGTTACAACCTCTCGAAAATGTACGCGATGGCCGTGTTCCAGTTGTCGCAGGCCATTGCCGGACAGGAGCTGCCCCCGGCATGAACATCAGATGGCTGGTCCCTGGATTGATCGTCCTCGCGCTGGCCGCCTGCAGCAGCGCGCCGAAGAAGCCGGCGACCGCCGGCCACGGTGGCAAGCCGTCCGGCACGGTGGTGCAGGGCAAGGGCGGGCGTCCGGCGCATTGTCCGGAGGGTTCGCCGTACGCGGCCGCCACCGAGGACCTGTCCACCCGTGGCAACTACACCGCTGGCGGCCTGTACAAGCCCGGCGTGAAAGACACCACGCCCAGTTACGTGCCCAACGTAGCCTGCATTCCCGAGCCGCTGGTCACCAATGAAGACCGCTCGGCGATCGGCAACAAATCGCCCTACGTGGTGCTGGGCAAGCAGTACAAGGTGCTCGACGACACCCGCAACTACGTTGAACGTGGCACCGCTTCGTATTACGGCGCCAAGTTCCACGGCCGCCTGACCTCCAACCGCGAGGTCTACGACATGTACCAGTTCACCGCCGCGCACAAGACCTTGCCGCTGCCCAGCTTCGCCCGCGTGACCAACCTGGACAACGGCGAATCGGTGATCGTGCGCGTCAATGATCGTGGTCCGTTCCACGATGGCCGCGTGGTCGATCTCAGCTATGCCGCCGCCGTGCGCCTGGGCATCACCCAGCGCGGTACCGGCAACGTGGAAGTGCGCGCGGTGCAGCCGGGTGAAACCAACCTGATGGCGCAGAAGCCGTCGCGCCGTGAGCGCCGTGCTGCTGAAGCGGCGGCGGCCACCGCTGCCGTCGCCAGCGCGCGCCCTGCACCCGCCGCTCGTGCGGTTGCCGACAGTGACATCGATCGCCTGGTCAACCGCCTGCCTGCCGATGGAGCGCCAGCGCGTGGCCAGCCGGCCACCACCCAGGCCGCCGTCAGCACGATGCCGGAGGTGGCGGTCAGCAGCCTGCCGCCCAGCGCGCCCGCGCCGCGTCCCGCCGCGCCGGTCGTGGCTACCGCCGTGCCACGCAGCCCGGCCTCGACCAGCAGCCCCAGCCTGTCGCAGAAGGTGGTGGGCGCAGTGATGCTGCAGGTCGCCAGCTTCTCCAACCGCGACAACGCCAACCGGGCGATGGGCCAGCTCAACGCTGCCGGCATCGTCGGTGCCACCATCAGCGACATCGCTGCCGGTGGTCGTACCCTGTGGCGTCTGCGGGTTCCCGCCAGCGACCATGCCAGCGCGGCGGAACTTGCCGGGCGCATCTCGGGTCTGGGCTTTGGCTCGCCACAGATCGTCAAGGACTGATTCCGCCCGGGCCGGTGCTGCCGGCCCTTGCCACCCCGGCCTTACAATGGCCACCTTGTCCCATCCTTCATTTTCCGGCCGTCCCCTGGAGCCTGCTGTCCCATGAATTTCCGTTCCGCCGCCACTGCCCTGGCCGCCACCCTGGTGGTGGGCCTGGCCTCCGCCCAGACGCCGCTGCCGACCCCGGCCACCCCGACGCCTGCCGCTGCCGCTGCTGCCCCCGCCACCGTGGCCACGCCGCCGGCGCCCGCACCCAGCGTGTCCAAGGCCTGGGTGCTGATGGACTACGCCACCGGCCAGGTGCTGGCAGGCGAAAACATCAACGAACAGCTGGCCCCGGCCAGCATCACCAAGGTGATGACGTCCTACGTGATCGCCGCCGAGGTCAAGAACGGCAAGGTCCGTCCGGACGACCAGGTGATGATGAGCGAACGCGCCTGGCGCGAAGGTGGCGCCGGCACCGATGGCAGCTACAGCGGCTTCCCGGTCAACCAGACTGCACGTCTGGAAGACATGGAAAAGGGCATGGCAATCCAGTCCGGCAATGACGCCGCGATCGCCCTGGCCGAGCACGTGGCCGGCAGCGAAGAAGCCTTCGCTTCGCTGATGAACAGCTACGCCGCCAAGATCGGCATGAAGAACTCGCACTTCGTGAACGCCCACGGCCTGACCGCCCCGGGCCACCACAGCAGCGCCTACGACCTGGCCCTGTTGGGTCGCGCGATGGTGCGTGATTACCCGGAAACCTACGCGTACAACAAGATCAAGGAATTCCAGGTCGGCACCATCAAGCAGCCGAACCGCAACCTGCTGTTGTGGCGCGATGGCAGCGTGGACGGCATCAAGACCGGCCACACCTCCGAAGCCGGTTACTGCCTGATGAGCTCGGCCCAGCGCGGTGACCAGCGTCTGGTCGCGGTGGTGCTGGGCGGCGCGTCGGAAAAGCAGCGCGCCGACGACAGCCTTGCCCTGTTGAACTGGGGCTTCCGCTTCTTCGAAACCCACCGCCTGTACGAGCCGGGCAAGGCCGTGGCCGAGCACAAGGTCTGGAAGGGCACCACCGACAAGGTGCAGCTGGGCGTGGCCCAGCCGATGCTGGTCAGCGTGCCGCGCGGTCGCTACAACGACCTGAAGCCGAGCATCGACGTGCCCAAGACCCTGGAGGCACCGTTCACCGCGGGCCAGCAGATCGGTACCGTGAAGGTCACCCTGGATGGCAAGCTGGTGGCCGAAGCGCCGCTGGTGGCGGTGGCCGCCGTCGAGCAGGCCGGCTTCTTCAAGCGCCTGTGGGACAGCTTCTGGATGTGGTGGGAATCGGAATGATCCGCAGCGTGCTGCGGTGAACGGAAAAGGCCGGCGAATGCCGGCCTTTTCTGTTTCGGTGTATCGGCATTCATGACCCCGCCCGGAGGTGGTAGTGCCGGCCGCTGGCCGGCTCCTCATGACATCGGCCGCGTGTGCAGCCAGCCGGCCAGCGGCCGGCACTACATGACCTCGTGCAGCCAGCCGCCGCCACGACCATCAGCGGATCGCTTACAGCGAGCGGCTGATGGTGAAACTGCCGAACACCGGCGACTGGCGCTGGCCATCGAATTCGCGGGTGCTGTGGTAGCGCGCCATCGCGAACTTCCAGCGGCCGCGCATCACCGCGATGCCATAACCGCCCTGGGCGACCACGTGGCGCTTGTCCACGCTGTGGCTGTTGCGGAACGTGTTGCCGTCCAGGGTGATATCGCGGATCACCCACGCCGCATCGGTGGTGGCGAACAGGTGCCACGACCAGCCGGACGGCTTGCCGCCCCGGGTCGGCGCGGTGTTCTCGCCCGCCGGGCGCAGCGGGGTGCTGCCGAAATCGTCCGGCAGCTTCCAGCCGAAGCGCACTTCGCCGCCCATGTTCGCCTTGGTTTCCAGGTTGCCGATCGAACCGCCGTAGTGGCTGATCGCATCCCAGCCCCAGCCGTCGGCATTGATGCTGGCATCACCCGGCCAGCGGCGCATGCGTTCGTGGGTCAGCATGAACACCGGTTCGTTGTGCAGCTGGTTGTCCCAGCCCTTGAACTTCTCATCGCCCAGCACGCTGTGCACGGCGTCCTGCACCTGCTTGCCCTGCGCCCACGGGCCGACCACGCCCAGCGACAGCTGGGTGGTCTGCAGACGATCGCCGCTGCGGGCGTTGAAGCCGAAGCTGACCAGCAGCACGCCGGCATACGGCCGGTCATCCTCGATCAGGTCGCTGCGGGTCGGGTCGGTGGGGGTGAAAATGCCCTGGGCCAGGCTGAAGATCATGTTCTGCTGTTCGAACCTGCCCGGGTGCAGTGCCTCCAGATGGCTGTTCACCCAGCGCGCCAAGCGCGGCAGGCAAGGGTCATCGGTGTAGTCGACCAGGTTGGGCGAGACCAGGGTCAGCTGGGCGCCGTTGGTGTAGCCCTGGTCCTGGTGGCGACCGCCGAACAGGTCGTTGTCGACGCGGAAATTGACCTGCGGCGGATGCTCGCGCATCGCGTCCGGGCCGCATTGCTCGGCTGCGTAGGCGGAAAGGGGGAGGGCGGTGGCCAGCAGGCCGGACAATCCAAAGGATGCGAGGTAGCGCATGGATGGGATGATCATCGGGAAGGGGGCTTTTGTCTGTCGTTTTATGCAACGACACGGTACTCCCGGCGCTGTGATGGAACGAGCGCGCTGGGATCACTTGTCTGTTCCGAAAACAACATTGTCTGATCGATACAATCGGTTACCGCAGGTGAAGCCGCAGCGATGGGGCAGGGGCCCTGGGAGGTGGGTCCCAGCCTGAATGGATGTTCAGCTGCAACGCAGCGGCCCGCCCGCAGTGCCGCCGGTCTACATGAATACTCTTGGGTTTGTTGCCCTGCGGCCCGATAATGGGCGCATGGAAATCAAGTCCGACAACCCCGAACACGGCTTCCAGTTCCCCGGTCAGTTCGAGCTCAGCGCGATGGGCCCGGCCAACCGCGGCCTGGAGCATGAACTCCCCCGCCTGCTGCTGGCTGCTGGCGTTGACGTGGTGAACGAGCGCATCAGCTGGAAGCATTCGTCCAACGGCAAGTACGTCTCGGTGCGCCTGGTCTTCCGGGCCGAGAACCGCGATCAGTACGACGTGGCCCACCAGGCCCTGCGCGACCACCCGGAAGTGAAGTGGACGGTGTAGCCGTCAGCTGTCCTGCCGAAGCGGCTGCCCCCGAGGCGCGCCCGCCGCGCCCGGCGGTGGTGCGCGATCTGGGGCGCCAGGCCTACGAGCCGGTCTGGCATGCCATGCAGCGTTTCACCGACCAGCGCGACGACGACACGCTGGACGAGCTGTGGGTGGTCGAGCACGATCCGGTGTTTACCCTGGGCCAGGCCGGCAAGGTCGAACACGTGCTGGCGCCGGGTGAGATCCCGGTGGTCCACGTCGATCGCGGTGGCCAGGTGACCTACCACGGCCCCGGCCAGATCGTGATCTATCCGCTGCTGCGCCTGCCGCGGCTGGGCATCGGCGTGCGCGACTACGTGTGCCGCATCGAGCAGGCCATCATCGACACGCTGGCCGAGTGGAACATTGGTGCGGAACGGCTCGACGGCGCCCCGGGCGTCTATGTCGCTGGCGCCAAGATCGCCGCGCTCGGCATCCGCGTGCGCCGTGGTTGCACCTTCCATGGCCTGGCTTTCAACGTGGCCATGGACCTTGACCCTTTCCACCGCATCAACCCCTGTGGTTACGAGGGGTTGCAGGTGACCACGGTGCTAGACTTGGGCGGTCCGTCCGGGATGGACGCCGTCAAGCCGGTGCTGCTGGACCACCTGGCCCGCCAGTTCGGCCTGCTGCTGCAGCCCGTGCCTGAACTGCCTGATCTCTCTGCGGCCGCCTGACCGCCCCCGGAAACGCCATGACTGAAACCACTGCCCGCACCATTCCCCTGCAGATCGTGCAGGCCGAGCTTCCGTCCACCGCGCCCCTGCAGGCCGGGGTCAAGCAGATGGGTGGGGACAAGATCAACCGCTCGCCGGTGCAGTTTGCCGACGTGCCGGTGCTGCGCAAGCCCTCCTGGATCCGCGTGCGCATTCCTTCGGGCAATGCCGTGCAGAACCTGAAAGCCAAGCTGCGCGAGAACCGTCTGGTGACCGTGTGCGAGGAAGCCAGCTGCCCGAACATCCACGAATGCTTCGGCCACGGCACCGCTACCTTCATGATCCTCGGCGAGGTCTGCACCCGCCGCTGCTCGTTCTGCGACGTGGCACACGGCCGGCCGAAGCCGCCCGATGCCAACGAGCCGGCAAGCCTGGGCCAGACCGTGGCCGACATGGGCCTGAAGTACGTGGTGGTGACCAGCGTCGACCGCGATGATCTGCGCGACGGCGGTGCCCAGCACTTCGTCGACTGCATCACCGCCATCCGCGAGAAGTCGCCGGGCACCCGCATCGAAGTGCTGACCCCGGATTTCCGCGGCAAGGGCCGCATGGAGCGCGCGCTGGAGATCCTCGCGCAGAACCCGCCGGACGTGTTCAACCACAACATCGAAACCGTGCCGGACCTGTACCGCAACGTGCGCCCGGGTGCCGATTACCAGTGGTCGCTGAACCTGCTGAAGAACTTCAAGGCGCAGCACCCTGACGTGCCGACCAAGTCGGGCATCATGCTGGGCCTGGGCGAAGACTTCGAACAGATCAAGGCCACCATGCGCGACCTGCGTGCGCACAACGTGGACATGATCACCATCGGCCAGTACCTGCAGCCGACCGCGCATCACCACCCGGTGCTGAAGTACTGGACCCCGGACGACTACAAGGCGCTGGAAGTCTACGGTTACGAGCTGGGCTTCAGCCACGTGGCCTCCGGCCCGATGGTGCGCTCGTCGTACCACGCCGACGTGCAGGCCAAGGGCGCCGGCATTTCCTGACGCTCCGCTGGTGGGTGCGGACCGTTGGTCCGCACACCTCATCCCCGCCGGGCATGGCCCGGCGCTACCGATGGGTGCCACCACCACCGATGGGTGTCACCATCACCATGGTGGGTGCGGACCGTTGGTCCGCACGCCTTTGCCTGCATTCACAATTTGCTACACCGGCCCCGCTAGGCTGGTTTTCCACTGGAAGTGGGCGGGTGACAAACCCGGCAACTTTCGGCACTGTCGTGGTGTCTGAACACCCTGCAGTCTCCCCCTTGGCAAGGCGCCTTCGAGCACGTCAATGAAATTCAAAGCCCCCGCATTCCTGATGGCCCTGGCGCTGGTCGCGCCGCTGGCGCTCGCGGCCAAGGCCGACTCACCGGCGTTGCCGGCTGCCGCCACCGCCGATCAGGTGACCACCTCCAAGCTGGTGTACGGCCTGTTGTCCGACAGCCGCTACGCTTACCGTCCGCGTGCGCTCGATGAAGCTACCTCCAAGGATGTGTTCAAGCGCTACCTGGAGACGCTGGACGGCGGCAAGCAGTACTTCACCCAGGCCGACATCACCCGCTTCGCGCCGTTCCAGGCTGGCATTGCCAATGCCATCCGCGGCGGCGAGCTGGAGCCGGCCTTCCAGGTGTTCGCGGTCTACAAGCAGCGCGTCGGCGAGCGCGTGGCCTATGCGCGCAAGCTGCTGAAGCAGGAACCGGATTTCACCACCGACGAGCGCTTCGAGTACGACCGCAAGGACGTGCCGTGGGCAGCGTCCAACGCCGAGCTCGACGAGCTGTGGCGCAAGTCGGTGAAGAATGACTGGCTGCGACTGAAGCTGGCCGGCAAGAAGTCCGATGACATCCGCAAGACGCTGGACAAGCGTTACGCCACCCTGGAAAAGTCGGTCAACGAGCTGAAGGGCGAAGACACCTTCCAGTTCTTCATGAACGCCTACACCAGCGCGGTTGATCCGCACACCGATTACTTCACCCCGCGTACCGCCGAAAACTTCAACCAGGCAATGTCGCTGTCGCTGGAAGGCATCGGCGCGCAGCTGCAGCGCCAGGACGACGTGGTGGTGATCCGCGAGATCATCGCCGGTGGTCCGGCGGCCGTGGACGGCACGCTGAAGCCGGGCGACCGCATCGTCGGCGTCGGCCAGGGCAAGTCCGGGCTGGTGGAAGATGTGATCGGCTGGCGCATCGATGATGTCGTGGCCAAGATCCGTGGCGCCAAGGACACCCAGGTGAAGCTGGAGTTCATTCCGGCCGAAGCGGGCGTTGACGGCAAGCACCACACTCTGGTGCTGACCCGGCAGAAGGTGCGCCTGGCCGAACAGGCCGCCAAGGGCGAGACCATGACCATCCCGGCCGCCAATGGCGAGCCGGCACGCAAGGTCGGCGTGATCAAGCTGCCGACCTTCTACCAGGACTTCGAAGGCCGTCGTCGCAACGCCACCGATTACGCGTCGGCCACCCGCGACGTGGCCAAGCTGCTGGCCGGTTTCAAGACCGACAAGCTGGACGGCGTGGTGCTGGACCTGCGCAACAACGGTGGCGGTTCGCTGGATGAAGCCATCGAGCTGACCGGTCTGTTCATCGAGCAGGGTCCGGTGGTGCAGGTGCGCGAATCCGGTGGCCGTGTCACCGTCAACAGTGACCGCAACCAGGGTGTGGCATGGGACGGTCCGCTGGCCGTGCTGATCAACCGTGGTTCGGCGTCGGCGTCGGAAATCTTTGCCGGTGCCATCCAGGACTACGGCCGCGGTCTGGTCATCGGTGAAACCAGCTTCGGCAAGGGCACGGTGCAGAACATCGTTGACCTGGACCGTTGGCCGAGCGGCGAAGCCCAGCGCTTTGGCCAGGTCAAGCTGACCATCGCCCAGTTCTTCCGCATCAGCGGCAGCAGCACCCAGCACAAGGGTGTGGTACCGGACCTGGCGTTCCCGGCCAGCGTCGATGCCAGCGAGTTCGGCGAGAGCACCTACGACAACGCGCTGCCGTGGACCCGCATCGCCGCGGTGCCGCACACCCAGTACGGCAACTTCGCGCCGCTGCTGCCGAAGCTGGAAACGCGTCACGACTCGCGCATCGCCACAGACAAGGAATTCCAGTGGTGGAACGAGGACGTGGAACAGTTCCGTACTGAAGCGGCGAAGAAGTACGTTTCGCTGAATGAAGCGACCCGTCGTGCCGAGCGCGAGCGCCAGGACACCCAGCGCAAGCAGCGCCAGATCGTGCGCAAGGAACTGGGCCTGGCCCTGGACCCGCTGGCCGATGACAGCAGCGATGACGGCCTGACCGGCAACGAGCGCGACATCGTCAAGGATGCCGCCCGCGAGAAGGCCGCCGAGAAGCGTCCGGATCCGTTGCTGCGTGAATCGGCCTCGATCCTGGCCGACGCGGTGAACCTGCTCGAGGCCGACCGTCCGCTGTCGGCGCAGGTGCTGCCGCAGTCCACCGCCGCAGGCCGCTGGGCCGACTGATTGACTGAAAAAGGGGGACGGAGGGATCAAGTCGTTAGTGGCACAAACGACTTGATCCTTCCGTCCCCTTTTTGCATGAACCGGGTACAACGGTGGCGGACGGGACCGGTGTTTTCGACCCGGCGCACACGGGCAGGGGGCTACCCTCGGGGATAACGTCTTCGCAGGAGTACCCATGCGGGCCTCCCTTCTTTCTGCTTCCCTGCTGGCTGCCACCAGTGCCTTGGCATTGACCGCCTGTGGCGGTCGTGCCGCCGACAGCAGTCTGCTGCGGGAGTCCTTCGACTCCGGCGACACCTTCTCGCGCACCGTCGATGGCCGTCCGGCCGAAGCCTGCGAAGCAGCCCGGCGCACGCTGCTCAGCCAGGGCTATGCGATCGCACGCTCGGACGATGCGCAGGTGGAAGGCAACAAGAACTTCCAGCCGCGCGAGGACGACCATGAGCAGCTGGTGCTGCGTATCTCGTGCGCGCCGCGTGGCAGCCAGGCGTTGGTGTTCGTCAGCGCCGTGCAGGACCGCTATGCACTGAAGAAGAGCCCGACCTCGGCCAGTGTGGGCGTGGGCGCGCTGGGTTCGGTGTCGCTGCCGTTCGGCAGCAATGACGACTCACTGGTGAAAGTGGCCAGCAGCACGATCACCGATGCCGAGTTCTATCGGCGCTTCTTCCAGCGCCTGCAGCAGTATCTGCCGGCGGCAGCAAAAGCAGAGCCGCAACCGCAGCCGGCCGCGTCGCCGCAGCCTCCTGCCGGGCCTGAGCCCGAACCAGCGCCGGCAGCAACGGACCAGGGCTGAGCGTGCGCGGCAGGGTGTTGGCATGGGCCCTGTTGCTGGGCTGGCCCCTGAGCGCGCTGGCCGCTACGGCCGAGTGCAGCCAAGGCCTGCTGCAGCGGCTGGGATGGCGCTTTGAAACCACAGCGGTCAGCGCGCCACAGGTGCAAGGTGGGCCGGTGTGCACGCGTGCCTCGCTGGCCGAGGCGCAGGCGGCCGGTGATCTGCGCGTGCGTTGGCCGGACACGATGGCCGACACCGATCGGCAGGCCCTGTTGCAGCAGTTGCTGGATGACCCGGCCACGGTCTGCGCCTACGCCTTTGAACTGGGCGCGGCCGTACAACGGGCCACCCAGGCACTGCAGGACAATGAGACCTTCCGCTTCACCGGTGTGCAGCTGGGCTGGATCGGCTTCGGCGCACGCGGCGCCCCGGCACAGGGATGGCAGCGGGTGCGCAGCTTTGGCCGCGGCTATGTACCGGCCGCCAGCAACAGCCGCGCACTGGATGCGTTCTATACGGGCCACGTTCGCGCCGAGTGCGGCGTCGGCCGCCAAGTCGCGCAGCTGGCCACGCAGCGCGAGCTGTACGGCGATGCCGCCTTCGATGCGGAATTCGCGCCCGCCGAACTGTCCATCGGCACCTTCCTTGGCCTGCACGACACCGACAGCATCCTGCTGGGCGCGCAGGCCGGCCAGTTCCTGGCCGACGGCAAGGCCGTGCGCACGTCGGCGATGGGGCGGCAGGCCTTTGTCGGGCTGCCGGGCTTCATCGAACACGTCTTCGACAAAGGCACCTTGGACGATTTGAGCAACCAGGCCGAGAACTTCGTTGTGGTGGAGGTGGGCGAAGGCGCGGCGCAGGCACTGGCGGAGCACGGTGGCCTGGCCTGGTATGACCAACGCAACCGTGCCCTGTGGCAGCTGGCGCAGGGCATTCCGCGTGTCGGCCAACGCTATTTCGAGCGGTTGCTGTACCAACGCGATCCGGCGCTGCGTACTCAGTTGGCCCCGCGCTATCGTGACGTCGTGCAGCAGATGGACCAGTTGCTGGACGATCCGTTCTACCAGCAGTTCGTGATCTACGCGCACCCACGCGGTATACGTCCTGTCGGCTACCACATCATTCGCCTGCTCGATCGGAATCCGCGCACGCCGTTTTCCATCGACCTGGCGTTGCACAATCTGCATACCACGCTCTACCGGCGTTGGCGCGAGGCGCAGTTGCGCCACTGCGCAGCCACCGGCAGGCCAGGCAGCCTGACCCTAGACCCCAACTGAAGGTGAAACAATGGATATTGCAATGATCGGCCTCGGCCGGATGGGCGCCAACATGGCCCAGCGCCTGCACCGCGGTGGCCACCGCGTTGTCGGCTACGACCCGGGCGAGGGCGCCCGCCAGCGCGCCGCCGAGGCCGGCCTGGAGGTGGTCGATTCGCTGGCCGCCGCAGTGGCCGCGCTGCCGGTGCCGCGCGTGGTGTGGCTGATGGTGCCGGCCGGCGAAACCGTGGACCAGACGCTGGGCCAGTTGACCCCGCACCTGGCCGAAGGTGACGTCGTCATCGACGGTGGCAACTCCAACTACCAGGACTCGATCCGTCGCGCCAAGGCGCTGGCCGAAGATGACCTGGGCTACGTGGACTGCGGCACCAGCGGCGGCGTGTGGGGCCTGCAGGAAGGCTACAGCCTGATGGTGGGTGGCGATGCAGCGGTGGTCGAGCAGATCGCACCGCTGCTGCGCACGCTCGCGCCGGCCGAAGATCGTGGCTGGGCGCGCGTGGGCCCGTCCGGCGCAGGCCACTTCACCAAGATGGTCCACAACGGCATCGAGTACGGAATGATGCAGGCCTACGCCGAAGGCTTCGCACTGATGGAGCGCAAGCAGGAAATGGAACTGGACTTGGCCCAGGTGGCCGAGGTCTGGCGCCACGGCAGCGTGGTGCGTTCGTGGCTGCTGGACCTCAGTACCGAAGCACTCAAGCGCAATCCCTCGCTGGATGGCATCGCACCGTACGTGGAAGACTCCGGCGAAGGCCGCTGGACCGTCGCCGAAGCGATCGCGCTGGACGTACCTGCCCCGGTGATCACCCTTTCGCTGCTCGAACGCCTGCGTTCGCGCGAATCCAATTCGTTCACCGACCGCCTGCTGTCAGCGATGCGCAACGAATTCGGCGGCCACGCCATCAAGAAGTCGTAAGTACTGGCCGGGGTCGGATCCCTTTCCGCAGGAAAGGGCTCTGACCCCCGCGATGTCCACGCATGGCGTGGATCTACCGTCAGCCATCGCCCGTCATTGGGGTCAGAGCCCGTTGCAAAGCAACGGGATCCGACCCCGGCAGATTGCGGACAACTGTCGAAGGCGGGGTGGGTCCGGTTGCGGGGGCGTGAGCCGCATGGATGCGGCGACCGAGCTTACAGGGACGTACTTGCAGCG
>NZ_JBFRFC010000033.1:0-11858 GCF_052114625.1 Stenotrophomonas sp. 2YAF26
TCGTACATCCACGCCGAGGCCTACCCGGCCGGCGAGCTCAAGCACGGGCCGCTGGCGCTGGTGGACGAGGACATGCCGGTGGTGGTGATCGCACCCAACGACAGCCTGCTGGAGAAGGTCAAATCCAACATGCAGGAAGTGCGCGCGCGTGGCGGCGAGCTGTTCGTGTTCGCCGACCAGGACAGCAACTTCAACGAGTCCGAAGGCGTGCACGTGATCCGCACCCCGCGCCATGCCGGCGTGCTCAGCCCGGTGGTGCACACCATCCCGGTGCAGCTGCTGGCGTACCACACCGCGCTGGCACGCGGCACCGACGTGGACAAGCCGCGCAACCTGGCCAAGAGCGTGACGGTGGAGTAAGGCCGGACATGGCTGGCGGGTGATGCATGCAAGGGTGGCCCATCGCGGCCACCCTTTTTCGTTTCCGTGTGGCACGATGCGGCCACTGGGCCTGCCGCATCACGGAGGATGCATGCGCCACCTTGACGCGTTCGATGTGGTGGCCAACCTGCGCAATGGTCGCAGTGTCGAGCAGTTGCTGCCGGCTCGCCGCGATGCCGACTGGCGGGTCATCCGCTTCCTGGTCATCGATCGCGAACGGGAAGGGGGGTGGGTAGTAACCCTGCACGAGGTCGCCGACGTGGGTACTCCGCAGTATCTGGACATCTACAGCTTTCCCAGCGTTGCGCCCGATCCGGACGAGGCACAGGGGGCGTCGTTCGCCAGCATCGAGGCGGCACTGGAATACGCGCAATGCGTAGCGGGGGCGGACATGCGGCGCTTCGTCAATTCAGGCATGGCTGAATCCGAGTACAGGGATGCCTATCACCCGCAGTGGTGAAGACCGCTATGCGATGACACGTCCGTGCGAGGCCGCATGCGCCTCTCCCGGGACGGTCCATGGAAGATTCAATCCGCGCGCATCGACGCGCATATCAGGGGGGCGGTAGATGAAGAAGTGGCAGGTGGTTGCACTGGCAACGGCAGTTGCGATGTTGTCTGCGTGTGCGAGTGTCCCGGCAGCGGACAAGGGTCAGATGGAGCTGGCCAAGACCTTCCCGGTGCCGGAGGAAGGCAAGGCAGGTGTCTATATCTATCGCAACAGTTTTGTCGGCCAGGCACTGAAGAAGGATCTCTGGATCGATGGCGAATGCCTGGGTGAGACCGCGAACAAGGTGTTCTTCTACACCCTGTTGTCCGGCAACCAGGAACATGCGATCTCGACGGAATCGGAGTTCTCGCCCAATGACATCAAGCTGCTTGTCGAGGCGGGAAAGAACTACTTCATCGAGCAGACCATCAAGATGGGGGTGTTCGTTGGTGGCGCCAAACTCACTGTCGTTCCAGAGGCGGAGGGGCGGCGCCAGGTGGCGCAGTTGAAGCTGGCCCAGAAGGGGCAATGCTCCCGATAGCATCGGGCAGGATGCGCCGGTGGTGAACCGGCGCATCCGTACATGCCGCAGCGCATGCTACGCACCGGTGTTGTCGGCGCGCTACGGGTTCTGGCATCGGTACCTCCCGCGACGGGCCGGGTCTGACCGCCTGACTTTGCAGGGTCGGGCGGTTGAACCGGCGTCGGCCATCCCCGTGCGAACTTGAGGGCGGGGCACCCACTGCATTCAGCGCCGGTTTCAGGCCGGGTGCGATTCTCGGAAGTGTCGAAGGTTCCTACGACGTACTGTCCCATCGATGCCGCTAGTGACCGATGGACGCAGTCGTAGAATCAAGTTGACCGAGATCCGGGTTGAGCCGTTGAATCCGCCTCGTTCGCGTTGCAGCACCTAGCCCGCCTGCTGGCGAAATGCCAGATCCGGCAAAGTGCGCCAGACGTGCGCTGAAGGGTCTGTTCCCGGGGAGGGGGCGAATCGGCAGAGCACACTTTTTTGACTTGAGTGACCTGCACCAGGAAACAAGAATGAACGTCCGCGAGCTCCTGCAATCCAAGAAAGAAGCTGTCATCACCATCGACACGGAAGACACGATCGGTGCCGCCGCGCACAAGATGAGCGCGAACAGGATCGCTGCACTGGTAGTGATGAAGGATGATGCCCCGGTCGGCATCATTTCCGAAAAGGACATCGTCCGCAGCCTGGCCGATGATGGCCCGCAGGCTGGCCGACGGGTGATTTCCAGCCTGCCGTCCACCGGCCTGGAAGGCATCGCGCCGGACGCCACGTTGAAGCAGGCCATGTCCCTGATGACCTACTCGCGTCGTCGCCACCTGATGGTCACCGATGGCAACCAGCTGGTCGGCATCCTCAGCCTGGGTGACATCGTGAAGAACCTGCTGGGCGAACTGGAGCTGGAAAAGGCCGTGCTGCAGGACATCTACATGGCGGCCCACTGAGGCCTGCGCAGTGCGATGAGACGAAGCCGGGCATTGCCCGGCTTCTTCGTTGGTAACGCCGGGCCATGCCCGGCGAGCGCGTAGCGCAGGAATCAGAAACTGACCTTGACCGAGTCGGCGCTGTAGTTCGCCGGGCCGTGGTAGACGACCTCGATGTTGTTGCCATCTGGATCGAGCACGAAGGCGCCGTAGTAGCCGGGATGGTAATGGCGCTCGCCGGGCGCGCCGTTGTCCTTGCCGCCAGCAGCCAGCGCAGCGCTGTGGAAAGCATCGACGGTGGCGGTATCGCGGGCCTGGAACGCCAGGTGGTGGCGGCCGGTCAACTGGCCGGCGGCGGCCTCGCTGCTGGCGCTGGAAATGAACAGTTCGTCGGCCCAGAAGTAGTCATCGCCTTCACCGGCCACCGGGATGCCGATCGTGTCGAACACCGCCTGATAGAAGCGGCGGCTGGCGGCCAGATCGCGCACGACCAGCTGGATGTGGTCGATCAGGCGGCCACGGTGCAGTTCCATCGTTTCCATACGAACCTCGCTAAAAAGGGGGGCGGAGTCGGTAGCGCCGGGCCGTGCCCGGTGAGCGCGCAGCGCGGCCTGCTCAAGGCCGCCGGGCATGGCCCGGCGCTACCGGAATTGTGCCCCTTTCTGGGTCAGGCGTTGGAGATGATCTCGACCCAGTAGCCGTCCGGGTCCTTGATGAAGGCGAGGTTCTTCATGCGGCCGTCGGTCAGGCGCTTCTGGAAGGTGACGCCCAGGGCTTCGAAGCGCTGGCAGGCCGCTTCGATGTCCGGCACCGACACGCAGATGTGGCCGAAGCCGCGCGGGTCGCTGTTGCCGTCATGGTAGACCGCGCCGTCCTGGTTCTCGGTGCCATGGTTGTGGGTCAGTTCCAGCACGCCCGGCAGGCCGGCCATCCACAGGCGGCGGGTGTTGTCATCTTCCGGCACCGTGGCGCCGGCCGGAACGTAGGCCAGGAAGTACAGGCTGAACTGGGCTTCGGCGAAGTCGCGCTTGTCGATCAGCTGGTAGCCCAGCACGCGGGTGTAGAAGTCCAGCGAGGCGGTGGCGTCCTTGACCCGCAGCATGGTGTGGTTGAAGACGAAGCCGGTGGTCTCGGCCGGGGCCTGGGCGGCGACGCCGGGGACATCGCGCAGGGCGGGAATGGTCATGGGGGAGGTCCTTCAGACAGGGCCGTTGCCGGCCGGATGGGTGTCATTCTACGGGCCGGCAGCTGACGGCACCGCGACGTACAATGGCCGGATCGCACCGTTCCGTCCTGATGACCATTGCCCGCCATGTCGCAGCGTGAATGGGTGGCCGCCGCCATCCGCAAGATCGAAGCCGATTTCAACCGTTCCGCCGATACCCACCTGATCCCGCTGGCGCTGCCCGGGTTCGAGGGCATCGAGGTGTACCTGAAGGATGAATCGAGCCATCCCACCGGCAGCCTCAAGCACCGGCTGGCGCGTTCGCTGTTCCTGTATGCGCTGGCCAACGGCTGGCTGCGTGAAGGGCGGCCGGTGATCGAGGCCTCCAGCGGCTCCACCGCCGTTTCCGAGGCCTACTTCGCGCGCCTGCTCGGCCTGCCATTCATCGCAGTGATGCCGGCCACGACCTCGCCGGAGAAGATCGCGGCGATCGAGTTCCACGGTGGCCGCTGCCATCTGGTCGAGCGCGCCTGCGACCTCAACTGCGATTCGGAAAAGCTGGCCCGCGAAACCGGCGGCCACTTCATGGACCAGTTCACCTATGCCGAGCGCGCCACCGACTGGCGTGCCAACAACAACATCGCTGAATCGATCTTCAAGCAGATGGCCGAGGAGCCCAGCCCGATTCCGGACTGGATCGTGTGCAGCCCCGGCACCGGCGGTACCGCAGCAACGCTCGGGCGCTACGTCAGCTATCGTCGGCATGACACCCGCATCCTGTGCGCGGACCCGGAAGTCTCGGTGTTCTACGATGGATACCAGGCTGCCCTGGCCGGCGGCAACGAGTGGCGCGGCATGACCTGCAACGGCGGCTCGCGGGTGGAAGGCATCGGCCGGCCGCGGGTGGAGTCCAGCTTCATCCCGACCAGTGTCGATGCCATGGTGAAGGTACCCGACGCCTTGAGCCTGGCCGCGATGCGCCACGTCAGCCGCCAGCTGGGACGCCGCGTCGGTGGCTCCACCGGCACCAATTTCATCGGCGTGCTGCAGGCCGCGCAGTGGATGCGCGAGGCCGGCCGCCAGGGCAGCATCGTCAGCATCCTGTGCGACAGCGGCGATCGCTACGCGCACAGCTATTACGACCCGGCCTGGTATGTGCGGCAGGGAATCGATGTGGACGCTGCCGACGCGCAGGTAGCGGCGGCGGTGGCCGGGCAGGGCCTGCCTGGATTGCCGTGGTGCAGTCTGGAAGCGCTGTAAGCCGGGGCTCTGGCAGGGTCGAGCCATGCTCGCCCCGTGTTTCTCGCGTCGCTACGCAGGCTCAGTAACCTGCGGCCATGAAGGCCTCCAGTACCGCATCGCGCAGAGCGTCGGGCAGGGCCTCGATCTCCACGGCGCGGTCGTCCAGGTGCAGGCGCGGGTCCAGGCTGCTGGTCCGGCCCTGGGCCAGGGCCTGCAGCCACAGCAGCACGCAGATGACGAACTCGCGCTCGTGGCCCAGCCGCACCTGGCTGGCACCGCGCTCGATCACTTCGAACGGATACCATTCCTGCTCGTCGCTGAACCTGCCGCCCTGGCGCTGCAGTGCCTGCAACTGCTGGAGGTGGCGCGGCGCATCATCGCCCGCATCGCACAGCGCGGCGATCCAGGCCAGTTCAGTCGGGCTGGCCGACAGCGCCAGCGACGGTGAACGTACTGCGGATGGAGCTGGAGCCAGACCTTCCATGTGGGGCCTCCTCGATACGTTCCGCTGCGGTCTCCCCCGCGCCGCAAGCTTCAGCCGGCGGCCGTAAGGCCGACGTGAACAATGGCCCGCCGCCCCTTGTCTGCCGACCCGGCCAACGCCATATCGATCTGGCTGCCCGCGCTGCCGGGCCCGTACCCTGGAGACCTGCCGTGACCGTTGCCAACCCCCTGCTCGATTTTTCCGGCCTGCCGCGCTTCGAGGCGATCCGCCCCGAGCATGTGGCGCCGGCGCTGGACGTGCTGCTGGCGCAGGCCGAAGCGGCGGTCAGCGCTGCCGAGCAGGTGCAGCCGGTAACCTGGCAGACCTTCGTCACCCCGCTGGACGATGCCACCGAACGCCTTTGGCGTGCCTGGGGCCTGGTGGGCCACCTGCAGGGCGTGGTCAACACGCCGGAGCTGCGTGAGGCCTACAACAGCAACCTGCCGCGGGTGACCCGCTTTGCCAGTGCGCTGGGCCAGAACCTGGCGCTGTACCGCCAGTACCAGGTCCTGGCGGCCAGCACCGAAGCGGCTGGTTTCGACGAGGCGCGCCGCAAAGTGCTGGACAACACCCTGCGTGATTTCCGCCTCGGCGGTGCCGAACTGGATGCGGACGCGCAGCAGCGTTTTTCCGCCATCAAGGAGGAGCTGTCGGCGCTGTCGGCGAAGTTCTCGCAGAACGTGCTCGACGCCACCGATGCGTGGTCGCTGATCGTCGAAGACCTGGCGCGCCTGGCCGGCGTGCCGGACGACGTGAAGGCTGCTGCACGCGCCGCTGCGGAAAAAGACCGCAAGGCGGGCTGGAAGCTGACCCTGCAGATGCCGTGCTACCTGCCGGTGCAGACCTGGGGCGAGGACCGCGACCTGCGCGAGATCCTGTACCGCGCCAGCGCGCAACGCGCTTCCGAGTTCGGCGACGATGCACTGGACAACGGCGGCAACATCGATCGCATCCTTGCACTGCGTGCCGAGTTGGCCGCGCTGCTGGGCTTTGATTCCTACGCCGACTATTCGGTGGCCACCAAGATGGCCAGCGACCCCGCCGAAGTGCTGGGCTTCCTGCGTGACCTGGCTGCGCGCGCCAAGCCGTTCGCCGCCAAGGACCGCGCCGAGCTGGAGCAGTTCGCCCGCGAGCACCTCGGTATCGACAGCCTGCAGGCCTGGGATCTGGCGTTCGCCGCCGACCGCCTGAAGCAGGCGCGTTACAGCTACTCCGAGCAGGAAGTGAAGCAGTACTTCACCGAACCGAAGGTACTCGGCGGCCTGTTCTCGGTGATCGAGCAGCTGTACGGCCTTCGGGTGCAGGAAGACAGTGCGCCGGTCTGGCATGAGGACGTGCGCTTCTTCCGCCTGGTGGATGCGCAGGACAACCTGGTGGGCCAGTTCTACCTGGACCTGTACGCCCGCGAGGGCAAGCGCGGCGGCGCGTGGATGGATGACTGCCGCAACCGCCGAGAGCGCGCCGATGGCAGCGTACAGACGCCGCTGGTGTACTTGGTGTGCAACTTCGGCCGTGGTGCCGATGGCAAGCCGGCAACCTTCAGCCACAATGAAGTGACCACGCTGTTCCATGAAATGGGCCATGGCCTGCATCAGCTGCTGACCCGCATCGGCGAACTGGGCGTGGCCGGCATCAACGGCGTGGAGTGGGATGCGGTGGAGCTGCCCAGCCAGTTCATGGAGAACTTCTGCTGGGAATGGGAGCACCTGCAGGGCATGACCGCGCATGTGGAAACCGGCGAGCCGCTGCCGCGCGCGCTGTACGAGCGCATGCTGGCCGCACGCAACTTCCACAGTGGTATGGCCACCGTGCGCCAGTTGGAATTCGGTCTGTTCGACATGCTGCTGCACAGCCAGTTCGAGGTGGCGCAGGACAGCGTGCTGGCACTGCTTGAGCGGGTGCGTGCGGAAGTGGCGGTGAACCATCCGCCGAGCTGGAATCGCTTCCCGCACCAGTTCAGCCATATCTTCGCCGGTGGCTATGCCGCCGGTTACTACAGCTACAAGTGGGCCGAAGTATTGAGCGCCGATGCCTACGCCGCGTTCGAGGAAGCACCGCAGGCGCTGGCCGCGACCGGCGCGCGTTTCCGCGACGAGGTGCTGTCGCGCGGCGGCAGTCGCCCGGCCGCCGAGAACTTCAAGGCCTTCCGCGGCCGTGCGCCGCAGATCGACGCGCTGCTGCGTCATTCGGGCATGGCGTAAGCACGCTATCGCCATCCACGCATGGCGTGGATCTACCGGAATGCCGGCCAGCGGCCGGCACTACCGAAGGCGGTTCATTCGGCGTAGATCATCTTCCGGGTCATGCCGCCGTCGACAATGAAGTCCTGGCCGGTGCTGAAGCCGGACAACGAGGACAGCAGGTACACCGCCAGTGCGCCGATGTCCTCGGGTTCGCCGACGCGGCCAACCGGATGCTGGGCGTGGTCGGTGGCCGAGTACTGCGGCACGTGCCGGCGTGACGGCGCCTGCCAGGCATCGGTGCTGATCCAGCCGGGGCTGATGCTGTTCACCCGCACCGCCGGTCCCGTACTGATGGCCAGCGCATGGGTGAAAGCCACCAGCCCGCCCTTGGCCGCAGCGTAGGCTTCGCTGTGCGGCTCGGACTGCCAGGCGCGCGTCGACGCGATGTTGATGATCGCGCCTGCATCGGCCGACAGCGCCGGCAATGCGTGCTTGCTGCACAGGAACGCGCCATGCAGCGATGACAGCCGGCGCTGCCATTCTTCCCAGTCCATGTCCTGCAGCAGGGTGCCGTGCGGCCCGGCGATGCCGGCATTGTTGACCAGGCCATCGATGCGGCCGAAGCGTTGCAGGGCCATCGCGATGAAGTCGCGCACGCTGCTTTCGTCGGTGATGTCCAGCCGCTGGAACGCGGCATCATCGCCGCGCTGCCATTCGGCCAGGCAGGCCTGGCCCGCCTCTCCATCCAGATCGCCGATCAGCACACGGCCGCCGGCCCCGAGCACCGCCTGGGCGATGCCGCGGCCGATGCCGTTGGCACCGCCGGTGACCAGCACCACCCTGCCGTGCAGCGGCGCAGTCGGCCAGGTGGCAATCGGCGGCACCGTGCTCATGACAGGTCGTCACCGCGCAGGCGACGGTGCCAGCCCTCGACACCGATCCTGTCCAAGGTCTGGATGTTGCGCTCGACGATCACGTCCGGGTCCGGGTAGACATCCACTGCGCGTGCCACGCTGTCTTCGCGCAGCAGGTGCAGGGTGGGGTAGGGCGCGCGGTTGGTGTAGTTGCTGGCGTCATCGGCGGCGACGCCATCGAACTGGTAGTCCGGATGGAAGCTGGCCACCTGCAGGATGCCCTGCAGGTCCAGCGCCTCGATCGCCGCATCGGCGTTGTCGAGGAAGTCGTTGTAGTCGAGGAAGTCGGTCAGCACCTGCGGGTGCACGATCAGGGTGGTATCGATCTGCTCGGCCGGCGTGTCGCGCAGCAGCACCAGTTCTTCGGCCAGTTCTTCCACCAGGGCTTCGGGTGTGGTCGCGTCGCTCAGCACGATGCGGACCTGGTCCTTCACGTACACCGCCTTGGCGAACGGGCACAGGTTCAGGCCGATGACGATGCGCTCCAGCCACAGGCGGGTGGCGGCGATCGGGTCATCGGTGGGCAGGGGGGTGTCGGTCATGGCGGGCGCATCGGCTGGCGGGGGAGGTCATTGTAGGCGGGCCGCTGCAGGGGCGCCGTTCACTGTGCAGGAACTGGACAACGGTGATGCTGGAAATTCCCATCGATTCAATCCCTTGCCGATATCACGCCAATGGCCGATTGCCCACACTGCCGGCCCGGCGTGCAATGGCGGCACGACACAGGAGGACTTCACATGACTGCATCTTCCCCATGGCTGCCGGACGCACTCTGGTCAGGCGCCTTCTTCGATGGCCAATGGAGCGCCGCTGCACAGCGCCAGCCGGTGATCGAGCCCGCCACCGGGCACTCGCTTGGCGAAATCGGACTGGCCGACGCGGCGCAGGTCGCGCGCTCTGCAGCCGCTGCGGCGCAGGCACAACAGGCATGGGCGGCGGCGCCGTACGAACAGCGCGCCGAGGTGCTGCGCAAGGCTGCACGCCTGGCCGAAGAAAACATAGACACGCTGGTCGACTGGCTGGTCCGCGAAAGTGGCTCCACCCGCCTGAAGGCCGGTTTCGAGGCCAAGGTGACCATCAAGGCGCTGCATGAGGCCGCCGCGCTGCCTTCGCGCAGCGTGGGTGAGATCCTGCCGTCCGAGCCCGGGCGGCTGAACCTGGCGCGGCGCCGTCCGCTGGGTGTGGTGGGGGTGATCTCACCGTTCAATTTCCCGCTGTACCTGGCGATGCGCGCGGTGGCGCCGGCCATCGCGCTCGGCAACGCCGTGGTGCTCAAGCCCGACCCGCGCACGGCGGTGTGCGGTGGTGTGGTGATCGCACGCCTGTTCGAGCAGGCTGGTCTTCCGCAGGGTGTGCTGCAGATGTTGCCCGGCGATGGCGCCGCCGGTGCCGCGCTGACCAGCGACCCGCATGTGGCGATGATCCAGTTCACCGGCTCGACGGCGGCCGGACGCAAGGTTGGCGAAGCCGCCGGCAAGCACCTGAAAAAGGTGTCGCTGGAACTGGGCGGCAAGAACGCGCTGATCATCCTTGACGATGCCGATCTCGACCTGGCCGTGGCCAACACCGCCTGGGGCGTGTACCTGCACCAGGGCCAGATCTGCATGGCCACCGGCCGTGTGCTGGTACAGCGCAGCATCCATCAGGCGTTCCTGCAGAAGCTGGTGGCCAAGGCGAAGTCGCTGAAGGTGGGTGATCCGGCACGTGAGGACGTTGCGCTGGGCCCACTGATCAATGCCGCGCAACGCGACCATGCGGCGCGCGTGGTCGACGACGCGGTGAAGGCAGGTGCCTCCCTCGAAACCGGCGGCACCCACCAGGACCTGTTCTTCGCACCGACCGTGCTCGGCAACGTCAGCGCCGACAATCCGGCGTTCAACGAAGAGATCTTCGCGCCGGTAGCGGTGGTGGTGCCGTTCGATGACGACGACGAAGCCGTGCGCCTGGCCAATGACAGCGAATACGGCCTTTCGATGGCGATCGTCTCCCGCAATGTCGGCCGCGCGCTGAATCTGGGCGAGCGCCTGCGTACAGGTCTGCTGCACATCAACGACCAGACCGTGAACGACGAGGTCATCAATCCCTTCGGTGGGGTAGGGGCGTCCGGCAACGGCACCAGCATCGGCGGCCCGTCCAACGTGGAGGAATTCACCCAGTGGCAATGGATGACGGTCAAGGGCGAAGCCCCGGCCTATCCCATCTGATCGAGGAGAACGCAACGATGAGCAGCAACAATGAAGCGCGTGACATCACCGCAGCGGTGGTGCGCAGCAAGGAACAGCCCTTTGTCATCGAGCAGGCGCGCCTGCGCGGCCCGCAGGACGACGAAGTGCTGGTGAAGATCGTAGCGACCGGCCTGTGCCATACCGATCTGATCGTGCGCGACCAGTACTATCCGGTGCCGCTGCCGGCGGTGCTGGGTCATGAAGGTGCGGGCATCGTCGAAGCGGTCGGCCCCAACGTGCGCGAGCTGAAGGCTGGCGACCATGTCGTGCTGACCTACGGCCAATGCGGCCACTGCAATCCCTGTCGTGGTGGCCACGGTGCGTACTGCCGCGATTTCTTCGCGCTGAATTTCGGTGGTGATGATGGCCACGGCCATACCGCCATCACCGATGCACAGGGCCAACCGCTGCACGATCACTTCTTTGCACAGTCGTCCTTCGCCACGTTTGCGCTGGCGCGCGAGATCAATGCGATCAAGGTGCCTGACGATGCGCCGCTGGAGCTGCTCGGCCCGCTGGGCTGCGGCATCCAGACCGGTGCCGGTGCGGTGCTCAACTCGCTGCAGGTGCGATCGGGCAGCAGCTTCGCCAGCTATGGCGCCGGTGCGGTCGGTCTGAGCGCGGTGATGGCGGCCAAGGTGGCCGGGGCCACCACCATCATCGCCATCGACGTGGTGCCCTCGCGGTTGCAGCTGGCCATGGAGCTGGGCGCCACCCATGTGGTCAACAGTCGCGAGACCGATGTGATCGAGGCGGTGCGCGCGATCACCGGTGGTGGCGCCGATTTCGCGCTGGAATCGACCGGTCGTCCGGAAGTGCTGTCGGCCGGCATCGAAGCGCTCGGCGGGCTTGGCATGATGGGCGTGGTCGGTGCGCCGAAGCTGGGCACCACTGCCAGTTTCGATGTGAACAACCTGCTGCTGGGTGGGCGCAGCATCCGTGGCATTGTCGAGGGCGACAGCGTGCCGCAGGTGTTCATTCCGCAGCTGGTGACGCTGTACCAGCAGGGGCGCTTCCCGTTCGACAGGCTGGTGAAGTTCTATCCGCTGGAGCAGATCAACCAGGCGGCCGAGGACAGTACGCTCGGCATCACGCTGAAGCCGATTCTGCGGATCGCTGCGTGAGGTGAGGGTGGGGTGGGTTTGCAGGGCTGCGCCCTGCACCCGCCGAATCGACGGCAACGGCAACGGCAACGGCAACGGCAACGTCAAAAGCGGGTATTCCGTGGGATGGCRGGGTGGGTCCGGTTGCGGGGGACGCCGTAAACCCGTCCTTGGGGGCTTGGCCGCGGCATCCATGCCGCGGACACCCCCGCAACC
>NZ_JBFRFC010000034.1:0-5611 GCF_052114625.1 Stenotrophomonas sp. 2YAF26
CCGGAGTACGGGGGCAGCGCCATAGGCGCGGGGGTGTGGAGGTCGGTAAGTGGGGCCCGCGGTTCGCGCAGCGAAGCGTGGGAGCGACAGCGCGCATGCGCTGACGCGTACCCGGCCAGCGGCCGGCACTACCGGTCTCTTACCAGCCGTAAGGCGGCGGGTAATCCCAATAGCCCGGGCCACCACCGTAGTAGCCGCCACCACCATATGGCCCGAAGAAGCCCGGGCCCTTGCCTTCGCTCACGTGGATGTTGACGTTGACCCCGCGGGTCTTGCCTTCATCGTTGGTGTAGTTCTTGCTGAGGTTGAGCGTGGCGGCGTTGTAATGCGTGTTGCCGTAATTCTTGGCGTAGCCGATGCCGGTGGTGAAGCTGCCGGAGACCTTGACCTTGTCGTCCTGCACGTCGGCGATCCTGCCGTCGCCGTGCACGCGCGGGCCGGTCTTGTCGCCGTAGAACGTGCCGGGCGGATCCTGTTGCAGCGTCGGATCGTTGAGATAGCGCATAGGCGTCTGCGGCACGGACAGGTCCAGGCCGGACGCCTGCGGCGCGGTGGCGCCGGCGGCGGACTGCGCCAACGCGGTCCCGGGCAGGGCGGCCAGGCACAGCAGCAGGGTCAGGGGGCGGATCATGACGGCACTCCAGCGCAGAGGGGCCGCGCAGCACGCGGCGGTACAGGCCGACGCTAGCAGGCGTTGCTTGAATGATGCCTGTCGGCGCCCGTTTGCGGTAGAGCCAGGCCATGCCTGGCTGCACGCTACAACCGCCCAAACCCGAACAGGTCCTGCAGCGGGTGCCGTCGCCGCTCGATCCGCGCCCGCAGCAGCCCGGCGCCGATCATTGAATAGGTGATGCCGTTGCCACCGTAAGCCATGGCGAACTGAACCCGTGGACCCCATTGCGCATGCGGCCCAAAGAACGGCAGGCCGTCAGCCGTCTCGGCAAAGGTGCCCGCCCATGAAAACGCCGGGGTCGGCTGCAGGTGCGGGAACCACTGCAGCAGCTGCTTCATCAGTTTGCGGGCCTTGCTGTCCACCCGGCCATCGCGGCGGGCGGGAATATCGATGGCATCGTCCAGCCCGCCCACCAACAGCCTGCGGTCGCCGGTGGCACGCAGGTACAGGTAGGGGCGGGCGCTCTCCCAGACCATCGTGCGCTGCAGCCAGCCCAGTTCGTCGGCGTTGATCGGGTCGGTGATGAAGGCGTAGCTGCTGCGGTTGCGGGCCACGCGCGGGTCCAGCCACTGCTGGTTGGCATAGCCCATCGCCAGCACCACGTGGCGGGCGCGGATCTGCATGCCGGATTCGGTGCGGGCGGTTACGCCGCGCGCGGTAGGGGTGAGGGTATGCAGCACGGTGCGGTCATGCACCACGCCGCCGCGTCGTTGCAACCGCCGCAACAGCCCGTAAGTGAAGCAGTAGGGATCGACCCGTGCGGCCTGGCGGGTCAGCAGGGCGCCTCCGGCATCGACGCTGAAACGTTCCTGCAGCGCATCCCGGTCCAGCCAGCGCGCATCCAGGCCGATGCCACGGCGCGCCTCGCCTTCGGCCATCAGCCGCGGTACGTCACGGCGGCGGCTGGCCAGGTACAGGCTGTCCATCTGCTTGAAGTCGACGTCCTTCAGGCCGCGCGCGACCTCGCCCAATGCGGGGATCGCCTCCGCACAGGCCTGGTAGGCCAGCGCCGCAGCGTCCTGGCCATACTGCGAGGCCAGTTCCAGCAGATGGGTATCGATCTCGTACTGCAGCAGCGCGGTACTGGCTGCGGTGCTGCCCCAGCCGATGTCACGCTGCTCGATCAGCGCAACGTCGTGGCCATGGGCCGACAGCTCATCGGCGATCAGCGCGCCGGTGATGCCACCACCGACCACCAGCACATCGCACTGCAGATCCTGTTCCAGCGGCGGAAAGGCCTGGATCAGGCCGTTGCGCACCGCCCACCACGGGTAGCCACTCTTCAGGTCCATGCGGGTTCGTGCTCAGGCGGTGGGGTGGCCGGTATGCGGGGTCAGGATCAGTTCGGACAGATCGAAGCCCTGCAGGCGCGCGCTGGCCAGATAATGTTCCTGCACGGTGGCATCGAGCCGGGGCTCACGTGCCAGCAGCCACAGGTACTTGCGATCCGGGCTGCCGACCAGGGCAACGCTGTAGTCCGGCGCCACCTGCATCACCCAGTAATCACCCTTGGCGAAGGGCAGCCAGCGCAGGCCCTTGGGCAGGAAGCTGACTTCCAGCCGCGCGCTGTCGTTGTCGATCGCGCAGGCCTCACCGGTGGCTTCCTCGATCTCGCCGTCCATGCGGCAGCGGTTGGTGACGCCCACGTTACCGTTGTCGAGCAGCTGGTAATGGGCCGACACGTCGGTGCAGCCCTCTGGCTCGTGGCGCATCGGCAGGCGGGCGATCTCGTACCAGGTGCCCAGGTAGCGGGGCAGCTTGAGGTCGTTGACGGTCTTCAGGGGAGGCAGGTCGGTCATTGTCAGGCGTGGCAGGAGAGGACCCCCACGATGCCGAGGACACTGCCACGGGCGGGTGAAGCCGGGGCGAGGGCCATGTCCAGAACATTCCGTCGCCCGGGCGGAGCGCGTGCCGTCATCGGCGCAGCGGTATGCTTCCGCCAGCGCCGCGTTTTTCCGATCCAACCGAAGTGGAGGTGCCGATGTACCAGGTGATCCTGTTGAAGAGTGAAACCCAGTTCGCCCGCGAGCAGTGGCCGCAGGTCGACGATCTGGTGGACTACGAAGGCGTGGCCTACAGCCTGCGCGCCGGGCCGCGCCAGCCGTTGCCGACCGACCACGCCTGGCACCCGATCGCGGTGTATGCGCCGGATGAGATCACCGAGGAAGAATTCCAGGACTGGTACGCGCTGCAGCAGCCGCAGGTGGAAGAGCTGCGCCTGAAGTACTGAGCCGCAGCCAGCAGCCAGCGCCTGCGCATCCGCCGTTTACAGTACCTGCCGTATAGTCGCGCGCAGGCGCGGTGGTCCGCGCAAAACGGTGTGGCTGGCTTGTCTTCCTTCTTCCGAACGATCCTGGTGCGTGGCCCCTGGTTGGCCCTGCTGTTGTGCTGCACGCTGCTGCTGGCTCTGCCGGCGCTGGCCCAGGATGACGACCCCACGCCCAAGCAGCAGCTGGCGGATATCGACAATGCGTTGAAGGCGGTGGAACGCAAGCGCAACGACGCCGAAGCCATCGAAACGCTGGGCACGCTTTCGGAAAACGCGTCACAGGCCAAGCGCGATGCCGAGGCGCTGGAAAAGACCCTGCAGCCGCAGCTGGACCAGCTCAACGAGCAGCTGACGCAGCTGGGTGAGGCCCCCAAGGACACCACTGAACCACCGGAGCTGGCGGCGCAGCGGCGCACGCTGACGCGCCAGCGCGATGCCCTCGCGGCATCGATTGCCCAGGCCAAGTCCAGTGCCGTCCGCGCGCAGCAGCTGAGCGCGGACATCGACAAGCAGCGCAACGCGCAGCGCACCGAGGAACTGGGGCGCAAGGTCGCCTCGCCACTGTCGCCAACGCTGTGGCGACAGGTGGCCGACCAGTTGCCGAACGATATCGCCCGCGTCACTCCTTTGGCCCAGCAGGGCCGTGCCGCGCTGACCACGGCCATTGCCACCCATGGCTGGGGCACGTTGCTGCTGGGGCTGGCGGCGGCACTGGTGATGATGTTCCCGTTGCGCCTGTGGCTGCGCGCGCTGGGGCGCCGGTTCGCTGCGTCCGAGCGTGCCCCCGACGGCCGCCTGCGCCGCTCCGGTCTGGCCATGTGGCTGCTGCTGGTGGGCACCCTGCTGCCCGGCTACGCCGTGGTGGTGCTGGTGGCTGCACTGGATGCCATCGGCGCGATTCCACCGCGCCTGCAGAGCGTGGCCGAAGGCGTGCAGGCGGCGACGTTTGCCGCGGCCTTCATTTCCGCGCTCAGCGCCTGCCTGCTGGTGCCCAAGCGGCCTTCGTGGCGGCTGCTGAACCTGGATGACACCGCCGCGCTGAAACTGCGCAAGTACGCCTGGGGTGCTGCGGCACTGGCCTGGCTGAGCACGGTGCTGGTGGCCATCGATCGCGCCACCCGCACCAGCGATGTCACCACGGTGGCGCTGGACGGCGTGATCGCGCTGACCTACCTGGGCCTGATCATGGCCATGCTGGTGACCTTGTCGCGCCTGCATCGGCGCCAGACCGCCGAGGCCGAGGCGAAGCTGGAAGCACAGGCCGACGGTCTTGGCGCACAGCTACCGGTACGACGCAGCAGCTGGCTGGTGCTGGCCCGCGTGGCCGGCAACATCGCGGTAGTCGCCGCGATCGCCGCCACCCTGATGGGCTACGTCAACTTCGCCAAGTTCGTGAACCAGCAGCTGATCGGCGGCAGCATCGTGGTGCTGGCGGCGACGCTGCTGTTCAAGTTCGTCGATGACTTCTGCACCTGGCTGCTGAATGCCGACAGCAAGGTCGGCCAGACCATCCTGCTCAGCACCGGCCTGAGCGTGTCGAAGCTGGAACAGGCAGGCGTGCTGCTGTCGGCGATGCTGCGCACCCTGGTGGTGTTGATCGCCCTGCTGGCGCTGGCCGCACCGTTCGGCAATATCGGCACGATCGTTGAACGCATTGCCTCGCTGGCCAATGGCATTGTGATCAACAAGGACCTGACGCTGCAGCCGGGCCGCATCGTCACCGGCGTGCTGGTGCTGCTGGTGGGCATGGGTCTGACCCAGCTGCTGCAGCGTTGGTTGACCGATACCTACCTGCCCAAGACCGAACTCGACCTGGGTGCACGCAATTCGATCAGCACCATCGCCGGTTACGTCGGCATCATCCTGGTGGGCCTGTGGGCGCTGACGGCGATGGGCCTGAACCTGAAGAACCTGGCTTTGCTGGTCAGTGCGCTCTCGGTAGGTATCGGCTTCGGCCTGCAGGCAATCATCCAGAACTTCGTCTCCGGCTTGATCCTGCTGACCGAGCGCCCGGTGAAGATCGGCGACTGGGTGAAGCTGGGCGACCAGGAAGGCGACATCCGCCGCATCAACGTGCGCTCCACCGAGATCCAGGTGAGCGACAAGTCCACCTTGATCGTGCCCAATTCCGAGTTGATCACCAAGACCATCCGCAACATGACGATGGGCAACAACCAGGGCCGCGTCCAGATCCAGTTCGCGGTGCCGACCAGCACCGACGTGGCCGGCCTGCGACAGGCGCTGCTGGATGCCTACGGGGCCCACAACACGGTACTGCAGCAACCGGCGCCGTCGGTCTACATCGACAGCATCGCCGGCGGCCAGATCACCATCAACAGCTTCGCCTACGTGGCCAGCCCGCGGCAGGTGTATGGCACGCGCAGCGATCTGTATTTCAGCCTGCTGCAGATCCTGGCCGAGCGGAACATCCCGCTGTCCACGCCGACCGACATCCACATTACCCGCGATCCGCCGCAGTAAGAGGTGGGTCGGCAGGGCTGCGCCCTGCACCCGCCGAAGCGGTAGTGCCGGCCGCTGGCCGGCAACCTCAGGAGCAACAGCAACAGCAGAAGCGGGTTTCCTGTGGGATGGCGGGGTGGGTCCGGTTGCRGGGGACGCTGCAAGTACGTCCCTGTAAGCTCGGTCGCGCCATCCATGGCGCTCACGCC
>NZ_JBFRFC010000035.1:0-1372 GCF_052114625.1 Stenotrophomonas sp. 2YAF26
CTGCTGGGGCCGCTGTTCATCCTGTGTCTGCTGTTCGATCAGACCAAGCAGTTGTTTCAGAAGTGGCTGTTCTACGGCATCGGCACGATGTTCTCGATGGCCGTGTTGGCGGCGATGATCTCCATCGCGCTGGATATGGTGATCCGCGTGTCTGCTGCGTTCTGGACCAGTGCGCTGATCGACAAGTACCTGCTGGATCCCAATGGCAGTGTCGACATGACCAGCCAAGCGCTCCAGCAGGGTGGTATGGGATTGATCCTCACGACGCTGATCCTGACTGCGCCCCCAATGGCGGCGATGTTCTTCCAGGGCACGCTGGGTGGCTTCATGGCATATTCGCAGATAGGCGGTAGTCCGGTGGCTGCTGCGCCGAGTGCGAATGGACAGCCGCCGGGTAGTTACAATCCGAGTGCACCTCGGGGGGATTCAACCCATGCAAATAGCGCCACCACCGATTCCATGCCTAGGTTGCAGGGCCAGAACGAAGTGTCGGCCCAGAATACCGGGTGGCTGGGTAAGGCTGGATCCAAACAGTAGGTTGGGTGTTTGGAAATTTGTTAAGAGGTTCGATATGAAGAGCATTCACTGTTTGGCATTCATCGTTGCGTTGGTATCCATTGCCTGTTCGTCAAGCGTGTTTGCCGAAGGTGGAAGCTGCCCCCCTGGCTATTATCCAATTGGCGGGCAGGGAGTGAGCGGGTGCGCGCCGATTCCCGGGGCGAATGCTAGCCAAGGTGCAGATCAGGGGCCGGCCCTGCCTCCACAACCGACGGGGAAGTGGCATTCAACCTGGGGTTCCATTGCCTTTTCCAGTTCTACATCAGCAGCGGGTGTCGCAACTGGACGTTACTCTCAAGAGGACGCCGAAGCTGAGGCAAAGCGGAAGTGCGGCTCTGAAGGGGCCGCAGATTGCAAGCTGCTGCTCACTTACACTAATCACTGCGCCGTATGGGTTGTGCCCAGTACGTTCGGGTCCGGTTCGCGCTCCGGTGTGGCTGGCGGAGAAACTTTGAGGCTGGCCAAGAAAAGTGCCGAGCAGCAATGCGTGGATTCTAAAGGTGGAAAGTGCTCGGTATTTTATTCTGACTGTACGAAGCCGGAGTTTGAGAAGTATTAGGCTTGGTCGTTCTAGAGATTTGAGTTCGCAGCGGTTTGAGTCTGTTTGGTGAAGTCGAGTTGATCTGGTCAAGAGTGCGAAAAGCAGGATCACCTATGTGGTGACCGGCAAGAATGATTCGCCGGAGGACCAGATCGACAAGAGCCTTGCCTGGATGCAGGTAGGCCTGTCGAGCATCGATGCGATCAAAGTGCTTGATGACGGCAACCTGCGCGACGACAAGAATCGTGCCTTGTGGGCAGTTGGCCTGGGAAC
>NZ_JBFRFC010000036.1:0-559 GCF_052114625.1 Stenotrophomonas sp. 2YAF26
GGCAGGACTCCTTGGCGGCAGGGCGGCAGCGAAGAACCGGCCGCACAGGCCGAGCCCTCGTTTCCATCGGTACAAATCCGCACCCCGGCGGATTTAGATCGATTCAAGTAGAGCATGGGAATTTCGCCCAATGCATTCTGCGGCGCAGCATGAGCGGGGGGGCTTCGGCCGGGCTGCGCCCGGCACCCGCAGAGGCCTTCAAGCCAAGAAAACAGCAACAGCAACGGCGGGCTACCGAGCTGGGCGGGGCGGTATGGGCAGGCAGGACACGCCGTAGACCCATCCATGGGGGCTCGATGGCGCCATCCATGGCGCCAACGGTCCTGCCTGCCCATACCGCCCCACCCCTGACAGTTTCCCGAGATCTGGTAGATCCACGCCGTGCGCGGATGGATGTTCCTACCGATTTCGAAATCATCGATTGGATTTCATCCATGCATGGCATGGATCCACGTGTCGACCAAGGTCGACACCTACCAACAGCGGGAATCTGTCGAAGGTGGGGTGGGTCCGGTTGCGGGGGCGTGAGCGCCATGGATGGCGCGACCGAGCTTACAGG
>NZ_JBFRFC010000037.1:0-555 GCF_052114625.1 Stenotrophomonas sp. 2YAF26
AAATTAGCGCTATGGAACCACCCGATCCCATCCCGAACTCGGAAGTGAAACGTAGCTGCGCCGATGGTAGTGTGGCCTAAGCCATGCGAGAGTAGGTCATCGCCAGGGTTTATACCCCAAAAACCCCGCTGCTCATGCAGCGGGGTTTTCCTTTTTTTGCAAGCCTCAGGTTTTGACCTGGACTTACGGCAACAACTTCACGAAGAGCTTCAAGTTCCTCTCACAAGTTGTTGACAAAGATGAAAAGCCTGCCATAATAGGCGGCTCGCAACGACGAAAGACCCTCGGGTCCAACGACGAAGCAGCATCGGCAACAACGTCCACTTCGGTGAGACGGCCTTGAAAAAAGGTGTTGACGARGCGGAAAAGCCGGCTATAATGGGCGGCTCGCTACGAAGGAAACTTCGCAGCACACGGGAATGGCGCTGAGGCCACTTCCCARGATCTTTGAAAGTATGCGCAGGTATCTTGTGAAGGCGCCTGCAGGAAGGATGATTGTCCATCTTGCAGACGTTTGATCAAGCAACTATTAATTGTTTTAAAGCAAGCGATACG
>NZ_JBFRFC010000038.1:0-465 GCF_052114625.1 Stenotrophomonas sp. 2YAF26
GGCTTTGGCTTGAACGCCGTGCCCGCGATCGCGCAGAAATACGGCATGAAAGTGCTGATGGGCATCTGGCTCGGCCGCGACCTCGCGCTCAACGATCGCGAAGTGACCATGGGCATCGCCACCGCCAAGGCGTATCCGCAGGTGATCCGCGGCGTGATCGTCGGCAACGAAGTACTGCTGCGCGGCGAGCAGTCGCCCGAAGCGATCGCCGCCTACATCACGCGCGTGCGCAGCGCGCTGCAAGAGGTGCACGTGCCGGTCACCTATGCCGATGTGTGGGAGTTCTGGCTGCGCTATCCGCAGATGGCCAACGTGGTCGACTACATCACCATCCACATTCTCCCGTACTGGGAGGACGAACCGGTGCCGCCACAGGATGCGCTCAAGCACGTGGCGGACGTCTATGCGCAGATGAAGGCCCGCTTCTCCGGCCGCGCCGTGATGATTGGCGAGACCGGTTGGCCC
>NZ_JBFRFC010000039.1:0-430 GCF_052114625.1 Stenotrophomonas sp. 2YAF26
GTACGTCCCTGTAGGCTCAGCCGCGCCATCCATGGCGCGGATGCCCCGCAATCCGACACCGCCCCACCTTCGACAGCTTCCCGTTGTCTGGCACATCCACGCCATGCGTGGATGAATCTCCATCGAAATCGAATATTTCGATATCTGATCGAAGAGCATCCACGCATGGCGTGGATCTACTGGTCGACCAAGGTCGACACCTCCCAACAGCATCACAGAGCGCCGTCCCGACAGCTCGCGGAGATCTGTCGAAGGCGGGGTGGGTCCGGTTGCGGGGGCGTGAGCCGCATGGATGCGGCGACCGAGCTTACAGGGATGTACTTGCAGCGGCCCCTGCCACCGGACCCACCCCGCCATCCCTCAGGAAGCCTGCTGTTGCTGTTGCTGTTGCTTCGGCTGTTGAGGTTGCCGGCCAGCGGCCGGCACTACC
>NZ_JBFRFC010000040.1:0-416 GCF_052114625.1 Stenotrophomonas sp. 2YAF26
GTAGTGCCGGCCGCTGGCCGGCAACCTCAGCAGCAACAGCCGGCTCTGGGTTGTCTGTTGGTTGGGCGGGGAGGTGTGGGGGTGCAGGACACGCCGTAAACCCATCCCTGGGGGCTCGATGGCGCCATCCATGGCGCCAACGGTCCTGCACCCCCACACCGCCCCACCCCCGACAGATTTCCAGGAACGGATGGTCCATCCACGCCATGCGTGGATGAATCTCCATCGAAATCGAATATTTCGAATTGGGATCGAAGAGCATCCACGCATGGCGTGGATCTACGTGTCGACCAAGGTCGACACCCACCAAGAGCAGGCCATGCCATCCCGACAGATCGCGGAAATCCGTCGAAGGCGGGGCGGTGTCGGATTGCGGGGTGTCAGCCGCATGGATGCGGCTGCCAAGACTACAAGGA
>NZ_JBFRFC010000041.1:0-390 GCF_052114625.1 Stenotrophomonas sp. 2YAF26
CGCATGCCGGCAACGTCGCCGCCATGGCGCTGGCACGCGCTGGATGTCTGGACGTCCTTTCGTCCGACTACATGCCAACCAGCCTGCTTCCTGGGGCCTTCATCCTGCACCAGCAGGCGGGATGGGCCCTGCCTGACGCCATCGCCACGGTCACCACGGCGCCCGCCGCTGCGCTGGGCTTCGACGACCGGGGTCTACTGGCCGAGGGCTTGCGCGCCGACCTGCTGCGCGTACGCATGCACAAGCACGAGCCGGTGGTGCGCTCGGCGTGGGTGGCGGGCAGGCAGCGGCTGTGACGGTCGTCACGCTTCGCTCTCCGCATAGCGGCGCGGGCTCTGGGCCGTCCCTTCGAAAGCATAGACAGCGGGCATTCGTTGCCTAGTCCGAGTC
>NZ_JBFRFC010000042.1:0-365 GCF_052114625.1 Stenotrophomonas sp. 2YAF26
GACACGCGGATCACCATATCCAGCGCGATGGAGATCATCGCCGCCAACACGGCCATCGAGAACATCGTGCCGATGCCGTAGAACAGCCACTTCTGAAACAACTGCTTGGTCTGATCGAACAGCAGACACAGGATGAACAGCGGCCCCAGGCCGATGAACAGCGCCAAGGCAACCTCGTACAGCAGCAGCATCGAACCCGCCGTCACCGCCGGGCCACCGGTTCCCAGGCCAACTGCCCACAAGGCACGATTCTTGTCGTCGCGCAGGTTGCCGTCATCAAGCACTTTGATCGCATCGATGCTCGACAGGCCTACCTGCATCCAGGCAAGGCTCTTGTCGATCTGGTCCTCCGGCGAATCATTCTT
>NZ_JBFRFC010000043.1:0-359 GCF_052114625.1 Stenotrophomonas sp. 2YAF26
CGGTTGCGGGGGACGCTGCAAGTACGTCCCTGTAAGCTCGGTCGCGCCATCCATGGCGCTCACGCCCCCGCAACCGGACCCACCCCGCCTTCGACAGATCTCCGCAATCTGTCGGGATGGCATGACTTGCTCTTGGTGGGTGTCGACCCTGGTCGACACGTATATCCACGCCATGCGTGGATGTCTTTCGTTCAATTGTCGAAATATTCGATTTCGATTTCGATTTCGATTTCGATTTCGATTGAGATGGACCCACCGTCACCGGGAATCTGTCGAAGGTGGGGCGGTGTCGGATTGCGGGGTGTCAGCCGCATGGATGCGGCTGCCAAGCCTACAAGGACGTACTTGCGGCGTCCCCG
>NZ_JBFRFC010000044.1:0-347 GCF_052114625.1 Stenotrophomonas sp. 2YAF26
GGCGCGCGTGGTGGCGTGGTGGACGGGCGCATCGTCGGCGGATGACGCGCGGCGTTTGTGCCGAGCCATGCCCGGCGGACACTGGCACGCTGTGCATCCACGCAGGTAGTGCCGGCCGCTGGCCGGCAGCGTCGCAGCGCCAACAGCAGCCGGCTCTACTCGAGGGACGGTTCAAATCAGGATGTGGCGGTGTTCGGCCAGCAGGTGGCGCGCGTGGTGGACGGGCGCRTCGTCGGCGGATGACGCGCGGCGTTTGTGCCGAGCCATGCCCGGCGGACACTGGCACGCTRTGCATCCACGCAGGTAGTGCCGGCCGCTGGCCGGCAGCGTCGCAGCGCCAACAGCAG
>NZ_JBFRFC010000045.1:0-341 GCF_052114625.1 Stenotrophomonas sp. 2YAF26
TCAGCCGTTGTCGCGCAGGAACCTGGCCATCGAAGAGACGCCCGGCACGCGCGGCTCGGACGCGGAAAGCGACGGCGACAAGGAGCGCTGACCGACGGGGTTGGGTAGTGCCGGCCGCTGGCCGGCAACCTCATGAACCCCGCCAGGATTGCGAAGCTGCCGGCCAGCGGCCGGCACTAACGCGCCCAGGGGTCAGCCGTTGTCGCGCAGGAACCTGGCCATCGAAGAGACGCCCGGCACGCGCGGCTCGGACGCGGAAAGCGACGGCGACAAGGAGCGCTGACCGACGGGGTTGGGTAGTGCCGGCCGCTGGCCGGCAACCTCATGAACCCCGCCAGGAT